>CAYYMI010000009.1:0-59500 GCA_964472905.1 uncultured Hellea sp.
GCCCATTCCGTAATGGACAGGCCTGAATTTGTCAGCCGCGTTGCCCCGCCTAAAACAATCATGGCCGCGACCAACAACACCATCAAAAGTAGCCAATTTCTGACAGCGCGCTCGGGCTTATTTAATGATGGGTAATTCATGGGAGGCGATATAGCGGCTTTGCAAGGTCGTGTCCTGTGACACTTTTTCAAAGTTTGCCGCTTAGAGCTATTGCCCTGACAAAGCCTTGAGCCTATAGAGCCGCTTCGATGATAGAGTCGGAGTATAGCGCAGTCCGGTAGCGCACTAAGCTGGGGGCTTAGGGGTCACAGGTTCGAATCCTGTTACTCCGACCATCATCGATTATTTAAGTAGAATTTTTGGGCGCTTCGCTTTTGAATTCGATCCAGCGACGACGTAGTGATGTTAGCCGTTCAAGCGCCGCTTCCAGTTCAGACCTGTCAATAGCAGGTGCAATCTCTTCTTCCTCAACATATTCAACCACATGGGCGACTGTTGGCTCTGGAACAGGCTCCGGCTCCGGCGTTGGTTCGGGACGCGGAGTAAAGGGCACAACGCGCTCTTCCGCTACTGGCCTGACGATTTCAGCTTTTTGAATGCGTTCAGGGATAAGAACTGTGTCAGAGACTTGTTTTTCCCGCGCCGCCTTTTCAACAGATTGTCCAAGCTCAACAATCCGCGCCGCGCCTTTAACGCGGATAAGCTTTTGCACGTCCTTTATCGGGTGCTTTTCATTATGGAGCAGGATTTTAATACCGCGGAGGAATTCAATATCTTCAGGACGGTAAAAACGCCGCCCGCCACCGCGCTTAATCGGTTTTATCTGCGGGAATTTAGACTCCCAAAACCGCAACACATGCGGCTGTAAATCCAGCTCTTCGCCGGCTTCACTTATGGTTCTAAAGGCACGTGTTGTCTTGGCCTGCATTCAAATTCCTCTGCTTACGAATCAGAGTATAGCACTATTTACGTGTTAATGCCGAATCAACGCGTTCCCGCAGGATTTGAGACGGCTTAAAAACTAGCACACGGCGCGATGTTATCGGCACAGCTTTACCCGTTTTGGGGTTCCGTCCCATACGCTCTTTTTTATCGCGCAGAGAAAATGTCCCAAAACCAGCAAGCTTAACCTGCTCTCCGCGCAACAGTGCGCCACTCACGTGATCAATTACGGATTCAACAAGCTCAGAGCTTTCGGAGCGCGACAAGCCGATTTCACGGTAAACCGCTTCGGCAAGGTCAGCGCGTGTGACGGTTCCTGTGCTCATGTAGTAAATTCCCTCATCATTGAGCATCTTAAAGCAAATTGCACAGGGGCGAGGCAAGTCAAATCGTAAAAAAGTGTTAAAAAACAGCCTCTTTGCAAATAGGTGAAAAAAAATTGAGGCTATTTCATTCAATCAGAACAAGATTCGAGGCTTTAAAGTGAAAACGATGTTAAAAGGTGTTGATTTTGGGCTAAAGAGGCTATTTTACCGATTTTTTCTGCCAATCACGCCTTTACGTCACTGTTTTCACCCGCTAGAAGCCGCCCATTCCGTAGGGCCTCGCGAATTCTCCGTGGTCTTAAATTTAGAATTAGAAATGAGTTGAAACCCACATGGTTGAAATCTACGTCCGTCAAAACAATGTCGATCAGGCCCTTCGCGCCCTGAAGAAAAAACTTCAGAACGAAGGCATCCTTCGCGAAATGAAAGCCCGTAAGCATTTTGAAAAGCCATCCGAGAGACGTGTACGCGAAAAAGCAGAAGCGGTTCGCCGCGTTCGCAAGCTCGCTCGTAAACGCGCGCAAATCGAAGGCCTTATCCCGACAAAGAAAAAGCCGCGCCGTCGTTAGACTTCGCAGCAAATTTCAAGATTAGATTAGCCGCCCATTTGGAGCGGCTTTTTTATTGGATGATAGAGCTTAAGCGGCTTTACGCCCTTTAAATCCGTGATTGATGAGAACCTCAGCAATTTGAACGGTGTTGAGCGCAGCCCCTTTGCGTAGGTTATCTGACACACACCATAAATTCAGTGTATTGTCCTGCGTGCTATCTTCGCGGATACGGGAGACATAGGTTGCATATTCACCGACGCATTCAATCGGCGTGACATAACCGCCATCTTCTTGCTTATCGACAACCATAAGACCTGGAGATTCGCGCAAGATAGAGCGCGCTTCATCAGCCGATAACTCTTCTTCAAATTCGATGTTTAGGCTCTCGGCATGTCCAACAAATGTAGGTACGCGCACGCAGGTCGCAGAGACTTTCACTTTGGAGTCGAGAATTTTCATTGTCTCGGCCTTCATCTTCCATTCTTCTTTCGTGTCCCCGCCATCCATAAAGACATCAATATGCGGGATGACATTAAACGCAATTTGCTTGGTAAAATTGACAGGCGGGAATGTATCTTGCGGATGGAAGACGGACTTTGTTTGTTCCCACAGCTCATCCATATTCTTTTTACCGCCGCCAGAAACGGATTGATAAGTCGAAACAACAACGCGTTTGATGGTCGCGCGGTCATGAAGCGGCTTAAGCGCGACAACCATTTGAATAGTCGAACAATTGGGGTTGGCGATAATGCCCTTATTGAGAGCCCCCTGCTCTGACAGAACGTTGGCATTAACCTCTGGCACAACTAACGGCACATCTGGATCCATGCGCCACGCACTGGAATTATCAATAACAATTGCGCCCGCCGCCGCGATTTTAGGAGACCACTTTTTAGACACATCTCCGCCCGCGCTCATCAGAGCAATATCGCATTTGGAGAAATCAAAGGTTTCTAGATCTACGCATTTGATATCTTTGTCACCAAAGCTGACCACGCGGCCCACAGATTTACGGCTGGCCACCGCAAAAACTTCATCCACTTCGATGTCTGACTCAGCCAAAATTTCGAGCATTTCCGTCCCGACATTGCCTGTCGCGCCGACGATTGCAAAACGATAACCCATAAAAGCCTCCTAATGGATGAAACTTGCTCAAAAAACAGCGTGTCCCTCTAGGCGAAAGACATGACTAGGGCAAGCCTTTTAGCGCTTTCTCATTCTTAAATATGTCATGCCTGCTATCAGAGCCACAAAAGCAACCCCGAGAACTTCCAACATCGTGAACGGACCTAACCATGGTTGAGCTAAGCCCGCCATGCCGCTTGTATCAACATTTCCCCCGTTCATCATAATCGCCCCAATCAATATGGCGAGAAGCGCGAAAATAGACATCATCGCAAACATAGCCCCATAAAGCCTATTATCAGACCGAGATTGCTCCGCTTTACGTTGCTGCGCTTTCTGGTAGCGCGTCGCGCGGCGCAGACGCCTAGGAGCCGGATTATCCTTAGATTGAATGGGATCATCAGTCATACTGTAAGCTAGCATAGCCAATTGCAGATTTCATGCTAAAATACTTTATGCGCAAAATTCGATTCATTTTGGCAACGACAATGGCGACCTGGCTTTTCTCTCCTCAATCGGCCAGTGCTCAACTTGATTTGCCTGATGTAACATCCGATACACCTCTATCGGAAACAGAACTTATTTTGACTTTCAATGGGCAAACTCATCGCGGGTCTTATAATTTTCAACGCAGAAATATCAGGACTTTCTCCTTTGAAGAAACGACCTCTAAGGATGGATCAATTCGTCATATTCAAGGCCGCAGAATTGACACAGGTGAGTGGTTTGTAGAAGAGTCCGAAATTTGCTACCATTATGATGCAGATGACCTTAATCCCGCCTGTTTTGAAATTTACCAACGCGGAAATTGTTATTATCATTACCAAAAATCAGTTCGCGGGATTGACCGAAGCGGCTTTACAGCTCGAACCGTCATTAAAGGAGAGGAACCAGATTGTGCGCCGCGTATTTCTTAGCCTCGCTATTTTATCTACACTAGCCTTCGCGCCAGAGGTTTTAGCGCAAAGTCAAGATACTGACATACGCCCGCAAGCCAATCGTGTCATTGGTAATGATTTGCAGGCAACCTTTGCAGGTCAAACACATTCCGGAGCCTATAATTTTACCGCGAGCGGCGAGCCAACAAGGTTTTACGAAGAACGGCATCATAAGGATGGGAAAGTAGCCTATTCTGAAGGAGACGGTATCGAGCGCGGCCTGTGGCGCGTTCTAAATGATAATCTTTGCTTTCTGTATGACAGTAATAAAATGGCGGGTGGATGCTTTCGCGTTTACCGTGTTGAAAACTGTTACTACTTCTATTCCGCCAATCTCATTGAACGCGAAGACGAACTTGATCGCGATTATTGGACAGCCCGAAGCACGTTAAAAGGTGAAACGCCAAAATGTGAAGCTGCGCTGTCGTGATAACTTTTGCTCAAACGTCTAAAGCTTATATTTTAGGATTAGTCTTCTTATTAAATCCGATAATGGCATACGGCCAAATTATTCCTGATCTTGATAGACTCGTTGGTAAAAATTTAGAAGATGCCTACCTAGGACAAACCATAGATGGCATCTACAAACGCCCGCGCGAGCGCTCTGGCACACACGAATTTACGGAAAGTTTTTACGCGGATGGGACAACCTATTACCGTGAGGGTAGCTTCACCCAAGAAGGGCGTTGGTATATCGAAAATCGTAATACAGTTTGCTTTACCTATGAAAATGAAGGGCCCGTTCCTGCCACAACGGCCCATTGTTTTGCCATCTATGAATCGGGAACATGCCAATACGCCTATGCGATAAATAACGTCAGGAACGGAAAACCTATTCATCCTAATGCATGGACAGCCAAAACACTTATTCAGGGTGATATCAGCACCTGTGATAACCTCATCAGTTAACTGAGATGCTGGTGGTAATTCTCAAGAATGTTACTGGTAAATCATGGCAGTTACCTTTAGCGGGCAATGTATGAGTAATTTTCGTACATATCTTACCTTATCCACTGTCTTCGCAATAATCATATCACCTGCAACTGCTTTAGCTCAAGATGTCGGAAGTCAATCTGATGGCGATAATATTGCTTATGCTGGTGCAGGCATTGTTGCCTTTTCTGAATATTTGGGTTCGGATGATCTCGATGTCAGCCCCCTTCCCTATCTGAGTGTCAATAATTTCAAAGGCTTTGACGTTTTCGGAACGGCCCTTTCCTACCGTCTTATTGATACCGGCACAGGCGAAGGTCTTGGAAAATGGTCGCTACAAGCGGGCCCAAAGGCGACCTATCAAATAGGACGGGATTCTGATGACAGTCCTAACCTTATCGGATTCGAGGATATCGGTGGTAGCATCCCATTAGGCGGCTATGTCCGCAGTACCCTTGGGCCTGTTGGTTTGCGATTAGATGCAGGCCAAGATGTCATTGGCGGTCACGGCGGATTTACAGCCGACGCCTCTATTGGAACATTTTATAGGCTTGGTAATTGGGCAATTCAGCCCTCAGCAAGTGTGAGCTGGGCAGATAGCAATCACAATGAAAGTTTCTTCGCTATTACCGATGCTCAGACTGCGGGGTCTCCCCTGACCGCTTTTGATATTGGCTCAGGCATTTATTCATATTCTGCTAATGTCGTGACTTGGGTTGAGTTTAACGAAAAATACGCGCTGACCTTTATCGGCACCTACCGTAAATTTACTGGAGATGCCAGCGACAGCCCTATCTTACAGGCTAGTGACGGTTCAACCGATGGTTTCTACGGCGCTATTAGCCTGTCTAGAAAATTTGATCTCTCGAAGTTTTAAACCCAGCAAATTACTGGGTTTAACTTAAGCGTCTTCTGTTGGCTTAGGGGCCGGCAGACCTTTACCGCCTTTACGGCCTTCGATCTTGAGCTTGGCAGGCGGGACAATTTTGAAAGTCAGGTTTTCTTTCTTACGATCAACACCAACTTTCACCAAACCACCGGATTTCAGTTTGCCAAATAATATCTCATCCGCGAGCGGCTTTTTGATATGTTCCTGAATAGTCCGGGCCAAAGGTCTTGCGCCATAGCGCTTGTCATAGCCTTTCTTCGCAAGCCACACATTAGCTCCCTTAGACAGTTCGAACTCGATCTTACGGTCGGCGAGCTGGGCTTCAAGTTGGATAACAAATTTATCGACAACCTTGGCAATATCTTCAGGCGTTAGGGCATCAAAACTAACAACAGCGTCCAGACGATTTCTAAATTCAGGCGTAAAGCGGCGTTTAATGGCTGCTTCTTGCTCATCATCTTTCATGCCGCGCCCAAAGCCGATCTCCGCCTTGGCAGCATCCGCCGCGCCTGCATTCGTCGTCATAATGATGATAACATTTCTGAAATCAACCTTACGGCCATTGGCGTCCGTCAGGAAGCCGTTATCCATGACCTGAAGCAAGATGTTATAAATATCAGGATGGGCTTTCTCAATCTCGTCTAGCAAGAGAACGCTATGCGGGTTTTGATTCACCGCGTCGGTCAGCAATCCGCCTTGATCATAACCAACATATCCGGGAGGTGCCCCGATAAGGCGTGAGACTGTATGACGCTCCATATATTCGCTCATATCAAAGCGGAGAAGTTCAAGACCTTGTGTCATGGCCAATTGCTTTGCGACCTCAGTTTTACCAACGCCTGTCGGCCCAGCAAAAAGATAAGACCCAATGGGCTTATTCGGCTCGCGCAATCCAGCGCGGGCCAGCTTGACCGCAGCCGCAACTTGGTCAATCGCTTTATCTTGCCCAAAGACCACACGGCGCAAATCCATAGGAAGCGACTTAAGGGCTTTTTCATCATCCCGAGAAATAGATTTCGGCGGGATACGTGCAATCTTAGCAACAACGGCTTCGATCTCTTTAATGCCAATTTTCTTTTTCCGTTTTTTCTCTGTGACCAGCTTGGTACGAGCCCCAGCCTCGTCGATAATATCAATGGCTTTATCGGGGAGCTTACGGTCTGTGATATGGCGAACGGCCAAGTCTACAGCGCCTTGAATAGCTTCATTGGTATATTTGACCTTATGGAACTCTTCGAAATATGATTTGAGTCCCATTAGAATTTTGACTGAATCATCCACGGTTGGTTCAGCCACATCAATTTTGAGGAAACGGCGTGACAACGCACGGTCTTTTTCAAAATGCTGGCGGTATTCCTTATAAGTGGTTGATCCCATACAGCGAAGCTTACCTGATTGAAGCGCAGGTTTTAGAAGATTAGACGCATCCATAGCGCCGCCTGACGTGGCCCCTGCCCCAATAATCGTGTGAATTTCGTCTATGAAGAGAATGGCGCCATCAGTTTCTTGAAGCTTGGTCATGACCGCTTTGAGGCGTTCCTCAAAATCGCCGCGATAGCGCGTTCCGGCCAATAAGGCACCCATATCCAATGAGAAAATAGTCGAATGTTGTAAAACTTCTGGAACATCATCATTGACGATACGGCGGGCAAGACCTTCTGCAATCGCGGTTTTACCCACGCCCGGGTCTCCAACGAGAAGTGGATTGTTTTTACGGCGGCGAGAGAGAACCATAATACAGCGCTCAACCTCATCATCACGTCCGATCAGCGGGTCAATATCTCCGTCACGCGCCTTCTGGTTCAAATTAACTGTATATTCCTGTAAAGGATCTTTTGGCGCTTGAGCTTCATCGCCTTCAGTTCCGTCTCCAGCGCCCTTACCAGGTTTTGAAACTGTACTATCGCCAGATTTAGATATGCCATGGCTGATATAATTGACCGCATCATAGCGCGTCATATCCCGTTCTTGAAGAAAATACACGGCATGGCTCTCACGTTCAGCGAATAGAGCTACGAGAGCATTGGCACCTGTCACCTCTTCTCGGCCAGAGGACTGCACATGGATAACGGCGCGCTGAATGACGCGGTGAAATCCTGCTGTTGGACGCGCTTCCTCGAAATCATCAACAATGAGTGAGGCTAGGTCTTCATCTAAATATCGCGTCACATCCGCCCTAAGGGGCGCAATATCAACATCACAGGCCGTAATTACAGCAGCGGCATCTTTATCATCCAATAAGGCCAGAAGTAGGTGCTCCAACGTGGCAAGCTCATGCTTACGGTCACTCGCAAGGGTTAGCGCGCGGTGGATAGTCTCTTCGAGGACGGGTGAGAATGAAGCCATTATATTTTCCTTTCACCTACCCAATTTGGGGATAATTTAGGCGATATCAAGACAGATACTACACATCTTTTAATTACAAATTTGTGATATGCCATGCGTCTACGTCTTCTCCAAAGTACATTGAAGGGGGTGTTGCGCACGTTTCGCTGCGTCCATGACTTGCGCCACTTTGGTTTCCGCCACTTCAAAGGTATAAATCCCGCAAGTCCCGATACCTTTTTGATGCACATTGAGCATAATTTGCGTCGCTTCTTCTTGGGTTTTTTTAAAAATACCCATCAAAATGGATACAACAAACTCCATTGGCGTATAATCGTCATTCATTAATATAACGCGGTACATAGACGGTTTTTTTGTTTTAGGACGAACCTTGGTGGCAACGCCGCGTTCAGGCGTTCCGTCTTCGTCTCCTTTTTTAGGACCCGCCATATTTATCAATCGCGATTCAATCATCACCCTAAGTTATGTCTTAATCTGTGTCTTGAAAAGGGCGAGATGTCGGCATTTTTCATAGAACCGTAGATTCTCTGTTAGCAAACTGTTAAATATCGAAAACTCTTAACGCTTATTAACCTTTACTAAACTCTTACCAATCTATGCCCCTTCTATGTTACGAGTCGGGCTTATATCTCTATTTATATGGGCATTTACCTTAACAGCATCGGGAACAGAGCGGAAATATGCATCGATCATTGTTGATGCCGATACATTAGAAATCATTCATGCGCGTCAAATAGATGAGTTGCGATACCCTGCTTCCCTAACAAAAGTCATGACATTATATCTGACTTTTGATGCGTTAAATGCCGGTCATTTACATCTGAAAGAACCTATACGCGTTTCTTCCAACGCTGCGAGCACGCCGCCTACAAAACTAGGGTTAAAGGCTGGGCAAACCATCACAGTCGAAAACCTCATTCAAGCTCTTGCAGTTAAAAGCGCTAATGATGCTGCAGTTGTTTTGGCTGAGAGACTAGCAGGGTCTGAGGCTGCCTTTGCTAATCATATGACGGCTAAAGCACGAAGCCTTGGCATGATGAAAACAACGTTTAAAACCGCAAATGGCCTCCCTCACCCTGAGCAAAAAACCAGCGCCAGAGATATGGCAAAGCTCGCGTCTAATATTCTCAAAAATCATCGACGATATTACCATTATTTTGGCCTCAAAAGCTTTAGCTACAAAGGACAAACGTATAAAAATACAAATAAGCTCTTACCCTGGCTGGCTGGTGTAGATGGATTCAAAACCGGCTATACAAGAGATAGCGGATATAATCTGATTATATCGGCCCAACGCGATAGCCGCCGCCTCATTGCCGTTGTTCTCGGCGGAGCCAGCGGAAAATCCCGAAATCTACATATGCAAGACCTCGTCGAACGTGGGTTTAAAGTTATGGGTGTGGCCCCAGTGAAATCATTACCCCCAGTATCTATTGTTAAAGACCCTATACCCCAACAAACATCCCCTCAATTGGCCGCTACGCAGGCCGTTAGGCTTAGAGGACGAGATCGCCAAACAATAACAGTGACGCAAAATGAAGGCCGGATAAATTATTCTGGTAAAACCGATAATTGGGGCATTCAAGTCGGGGCTTTTCTCAAACGCGAAGAGGCTAAAGATCAAATTGATGCCGTCGCAGGTGTTACTGGTATAAAAGACGGGACCATTCGTCCGCTCACACGAAATGGCCAAACTCTTTACCGCGCACGATATGAAAATTTAAGTATCACAAACGCCCAAAAAGCTTGTAAAGCGCTTGCGAATTTATCTACAGGATGCTTGATAGTTGCTGTAAACTAAAGGCATGAGAAATGACCGAAAAAATTCGGATCGTCAGAACAGAACGCACGTTACGCGGACGTATATGGGACTGGCGCGGGCATGGTGAAACTATCGCTTTCGTCCCGACTATGGGCGCTCTGCACGAAGGTCACCTCACACTTGTTCGGCTTGCCAAAAGAAAAGCCAGCAAGGTCGTCGTGTCAATCTTTGTCAACCCAACACAATTTGCGCCCGGTGAAGATTATGAAGCTTACCCTAGAACAGAAAAACAAGATGTCGCGATGCTGCGTTCTGAAGGTGTTGACTTAGTCTATATTCCCAAAGATGGCTCAATGTATAATGCTCACCATGCTACAAAAATTACAGTTGGCGGCGTTGCGCTCGGTCTTGAAACGAATCATCGCCCTACCTTTTTCGACGGTGTTGCCCTCGTCGTCACAAAATTATTAAACCGCGTTGTTCCTGACATCGCGATCTTTGGCGAAAAGGACTATCAGCAACTCGCCACTATCCGCCGCCTAGTCGAAGACTTAGATATGCCGATTAAAATTATTGGCGCCCCTATTGCGCGGGACGAACATGGCCTAGCGCTGTCCTCTCGGAATAGGTATTTTGATGAAGACGGTCTCATAGTCGCCCGCAGGCTTAATGAAATAATGAGGCTATGCGCGCTTAAAATGCAAAAAGGCGAAAATGTTGATTTAGCAAGGGATATCGCAACAAAGGCTCTTTTAACAGCAGGATTTAGCAGTGTGGATTATATTGAGGTGCGTAGCCCAAACTCTCTGACGGTTCTCGAAGGCGGTATCCTCAACAGCCCCGCCCGCCTGCTTGTCGCGGCCTATTGCAAAGATGTACGTTTGATCGATAATTGTCCTGTCAGAGTCCCTAAAAAGAGCTAATTATTTTTGAAATGCGATATCCAAATTGTAGAGGACAGCTTTTAGCTCTTCTACACCCCGCGGAGAATCACTGAGCGGTTTCCTACATAAACCACTCTGATTATAAGAAAAGTTAGGCTAACAGGCTAATCTTTTCGAACGATATTAATGTCGTCACTATCTCTCAAACTCATTATTACTATTAGAGCTTCTGTTTTCATTATAACAAATCTAGATAGTGATTAGATTTTTTGCCTTAGTTTTCATCGAAGCCATCAAAGATGTATCAAATATGTCACATCACGGGATAAAGTTCCCTGCTGTGTTTCTTTTCCATTGTTACATGCGCAAAAAAATTTAAGTTATCTTCTGGGGCGAAATAAAATCGGAAAATTCAAACCGTAGTAGACAATTCTAAAGGGACATACATGCAACGTTTTACACTAAAATCGACATTAGCAATAACCGCATCAGCGGCGATGCTAGCTGGAGCTATGGCAACTCCGTCATACGCTCAAAGTTCAGACTTCTCAATTGCAGACGATGAAATCATCACAATCGGTACGCGCCGTAAAGCGCGCTCAGCCGCGGACGTAATCGCGCCTGTCGATGTTATTCCAGCAACAGAGCTGCTTAACCAAGCGCCAGTTGATATTGCCGATGCTCTACGTATCGCGGTTCCATCCTTTAACGTGAACACGCAGCCTATCTCTGATGCGGCGACAATTGTTCGTCCTGCTAACTTACGTGGCCTGTCTCCGGATAATACTTTAGTACTCTTGAACGGCAAGCGTCGTCATCGTGCATCTGTTATCTCATTCCTTGGCGGTGGTATTGCTGATGGCGCTCATGGTCCTGACATCTCAGTCTTCCCATCTTTGGCGCTGAAAAACGTCCAAGTCCTACGTGATGGCGCGTCCTCACAATATGGTTCTGATGCGATTGCTGGTGTTATCAATTTCGAGCTAAAAGACGCATCCGAAGGCGGCGTTATTGAAGCTCGTTATGGTGAAACATATGAAGGCGATGGTGAAAGCTTCCGTATTGCTGGTAATGTTGGTCTTCCTTTGGGTGATCGTGGTTTTGTCAACCTGACCGCAGAATATTCGGATGTTGGTGACACAAACCGTTCAATCGCGCGCGACGACGTTACTGCGCTTGTAGCGGCGGGTAATACAGCGATTCTAGATCAATCTGTAAACACATTGACGACTGATATTGATTCTGTTCAAATTTGGGGACAGCCTAATGTTAATGATGATATTAAATTATTCGTCAACTCGGCTTATGAAGTCTCAGACAACTTAGAACTTTATGCATGGGGTAACTATGCTGAGCGCCAAGTCGAGGGCGGTTTCTTCTTCCGTAACCCAACTAATCGCGGCGGTGTTTTTGAAGGCCCATCAGTGGACCCAGTAACGGGCGCACTTAGCAGCGCAGATAACGCCGTAGCTTCCGTCAGCGTAGGCAACTTAGCTGGTATTGATCCAGCAGCTTGTCCAGCGGGTATTCCATTGGTTAATGGCACAATCCCAGATCCAACTGTTCTTGCTCAAGTGACTGCAGATGCTAACTGCTTCTCTTTCGTTGAAACACTACCTGGAGGTTTTGTCCCTCGTTTCGGTGGTGACAATCAAGATGTAGCTTTTGTTGTTGGCGCACGGGGTGACCTCGATGTCGGAACGGGCCTTGGTTATGATGTGAGTTTTAGTTACGGTGAAAACACTACAGACTTCTTCATCAATAACACAATCAACGCCTCTCTTGGGCCAGACACGCCACGTGATTTCGAACCGGGTGGTTATGAGCAAGAAGATATCAATTTTAACGTTGACTTTAACTACGGTCTTCCAATCTCAGGCTGGGCGTCTGATTTGAACATCGCAGCGGGCTTTGAATACCGCGAGGAAACTTTCACAATTAACCAAGGTGATGATGCATCATTCGCACTTGGACCTCTCGCAGCCCCAACTGTAGGGTTTCCAACAGGCCAAGGATTTGCTTCTAGCTCTAATGGCTTTGGTGGATTTGTTCCTGCAGCCGCAGGTTCATTCTCCCAAGACAACATCGCTATTTATGGTGATTTGGAAGGTGATTTGACAGACCAACTCTCGCTTCAAGGCGCTCTTCGTTATGAAGACTTCAGCTCTTTTGGCGATACGATAAACTGGAAAATTGGTGGTAAATACACAGTTAGTGATGATCTCACATTACGCGGTACAATTTCTACAGGTTTCCATGCCCCAACAGCAGGCCAAGCAAATGTCGTCAATATCACGACAGCCTTTGTTGGCGGTATCTTGCAGGATGTTGCGACCTTACCATTATCAAGTGCTGCTGGTGAGTTCCTCAACGCTCAGCGCGTTGCAGATGGTGACCAACCCTTTACCCTTGATGCTGAAGACAGTACAAACATATCTGTTGGTTTTGCATCTCGGTTAGGCGATCTCAGCTTAACAGTAGATTATTTCAATATTGATCTTGAAGGCCGTATTTCATTGACGGACAACCAAGACTTCACGGCAGCGCTTACAAGCTTTGCTAATGGTAATAACGTTGCTATTACGGGCGATGAATCTACAAGTCAGCTCATCAACCTCCTAAATGGTGTTGGCGGCTTTAACGCGAGCGACTTTGCAGGATCTGAAGATTTGGCAGCTTTCGCGGTATTCGCCAACAACTTTGATACCCGCACACAAGGTATTGACGTCGTTGCTAGCTTGCCTGTTGACTTTGGCCAAGGGAGCAGCTCAGTTACGCTTGCTGCAAACTGGACTGATACTGACGTGACTAACCGCGGGGACATCGAACCTATCGGTGACCTACGGACACGATCATTAGAAGAGAACATCCCATCCTTCAAAGGCAACCTAACGGTAAACCACGAGCAAGGCGACTGGAGAGGATTGGTTCGCGCTAATTATCATTCTAGCTTCTTTGAAGATCATCTTGGAACAAATGGCTTCCCAATTGATCTTGGCAGTGAGCTAAACTTTGATGCTGAAGTCACATACTCACTTCCAGCTCTTGAGGGTGCGGAAATCAGTGTTGGCGCTGCTAACATCTTTGATAACACACCAGATGAGTTGGCTGATATTCCACTTGATGGCTTCTCATCTGTTGGTGCCGTTGCCGGGGCTCAGTTCCCATCAACCGCACCGTTCGGCTTTAATGGCGGATCGTGGTATGTTCGCGCGCGTTATAACTTCTAGGACGCTGAATAGTTAAATTAGAAAGCCCCGCTTTTGCGGGGCTTTTTTGTGGCTTATTACCAAACACCGAGATTAACGAGTTTAGCGCGAAGCTCTGGTGGCAAATCCCCTAGTCCATTTATCATTCCTAGGTCAGCAGGCGCATCTTCTACTTTTAAATATCTCCACCCTTGAAACGGACGCTTGGGCGTGGGCACGACAGCAATAAGCTTCGGGTCCATTACGATAGCACAAGCTTTTCGCCCATCCTTGGTTTGTGTCTCTTCTAAATCAACGATCTCATTGCGGCACTGTATCAAACCTTTGATAACCCAATAGATTGAGCCGCCATCCAACAAAGCTTCTTTTTGTTTGGGAAACATGCGCGTTACATGTTGATGGTGAGGCGACAGGCCTTTTTTAGCCCTACGGCGTACAACCATTTTTTGCCAATCTTGAAGTGTGGCAATAGACTCAGAACCAACAGATAGCTTTTGTAAATGTATAGCCATGCCTATTCATAAGGAATAGGCACTATGAATAGCCAGTGCTTGTCTTAAAAATCTCGTTGATAAGGCTCGGTGTCGACAATGAAATTAGGCGCTTTAGGGTCAATTTTAAACGTCACAAGATCAATTCTGTCGTCTTTGGCTGCTAATCCTGTCTTACGGATGACACGGCCAAAGTAAGATTTAATCTGCCGTTTTAAAGAACTATTATCTCTATAACTCGTTTCAACACCAAACTTATGTCTCAAGGTTGCGTTTGTAATCATAGCGGCGTTTTTCATGCCGCTTTCTTTCGTCGAATATTCCGTTGTTACAGAAACACAAAACGCGGTGTTATCAACGCGGTGTGGAGAATTAAGGGGCCATGTAATCGCCTGTCCTTCTTCAAGGTCAAATTCTCTAGCATGCTGTTCAAAATCTTCTTTATACGGCAAATCATCCTCAAGGTCCGTCATCAATGTCAACTCATAAGCCTGATCTGGAATGAATTTTTCTGTTTGAGGGTAAAGATACATCTTCTTTTTACCTCTTACGTGCCACAAAATCGTCTCGGTTTTATCAAAATGATAAGGAACTCTCGCGATTGGAGAAGAAATTAATATTCCGCCATTCGCGTTGAATACTTTACTGCCTGTTTCCTCAGCAATCCCCCCATACATCTGATCTAATAAATCTTTATACTCTGGGTGAACATTCATTGCTCGGCGTAAATTTATCCATATAGCACCCGCTTTAGCCGCTTCTATTAAGGTCTTTCCGTCAACATCACGGAAATCACCTGTCCTGTGCTTATTCGGATAAATAGGATGGTCTGGATCGCCCATTGTGCAAACATCGAGCATATGTTTCGGATGTTTGTCTAATAATGTCGCCAATGCCTCATCAGAAAACAAGTTAGTCTCTGGTAATCCATGACGAAATGTCATGATCTCTTTTTGAAATTTAGCTGTATGCTCAGCCGACCAGTCTTTCAACATTCCACTCATTTTCCACCTATAATCGTACGAATTTTCGTATCTTTGATGAATATTACATCACAAATGTTGATATTTCCTTTTTAACCAGCGTTTTTACCTCTGAGTGTGAAAAATTACGTTCATATGGTCAGTATCGGTAAATTGTGACTATTTGCGTAATGTTTGCCGGAAGGCATAATAAAGTGATCCCATCAACATCATTGCCCCAATAATAATTCCACAAATCACTATGAGTTGACCATTTGCCCCAAATAAAGCTTCAGCGCCTCTTAAATAAGCCGCAATACTTGCGCCTAATAAAAGGGATCCAAAAGTTATCATGATCCAATAGGGCAGGTTTGAACGGCCAAAATCTTCTGGAGTTTCATTTAACTCTATATACTTACTAGCACTGTCATCTGAACGCGCCCGAATAGCATCATCTTTTTTCAGGTTATCAATAACAAGATCGACCTTGTCATCATCATCGACCGTCTCAATATTATTACTCTCTTTAAGACCAGACTTAAAACCAACAACATTATCTCTCTCAAGATCTTCTGCGGTATCATCTGTGGTGATTAATGTTTCGGGCCAATCTGAGGTATCGCTTGCTTTTTGATCCAATTTTACATCTTCAATTAAAGCATCAAGACGGTCTTTTAATTTTTCGTCCTCGGCAGCAATCAAACTAGGTTTGATTGTCTTTACTTCATTATCTTTGTCACTTCCTAAATCGGGATCTAGTGATACTTCATCCTCAATGACCATCTCATCTTCGTAAACCTCACTCAGTGACAATATTCCTGAAGGGCCATCAGTTCTACGGCGGTTTTGTTTTGATCCATTTTCTAACTGCACGTCGTAAGGCACAGCCTCAACCATCCCTGCATTCTCATCTTTGGAAAATACTGGAAGGGCATCTTCAGTGCTTAATAATGCAATTGTCTCATCTGAAACTGGGGGAAGATCCACACGAGGCGCACTTACAGTTTTACCCGCAGGTCTTAGAAACAACGCTTTTTCAGCTGTCCGACGGCGCATTAAGACATCAACAACATAGGTTTTACCATCGATTTCAGATTTACGCCAAATATCAAACCCATTTGCCGCATCCAAAGGGCGACCATTATTGAGCGCGCGTAATGTGTCAGACCTTAAAAAAGCTTTAGGGCCAATATTGAAAGCAAATGAACATAGCGCATCAAATTGGCTCTGCGTGAGCGGCGCATGAACATTCTCGTTAATCATGTCCTCAAAAGGCGCTAAGTCAGCCTTTAAAACATTTTCGGCTTCTGATTTAGAGAGAAACTTAGCATCGCCATCCAATACCCTGTGACCATAACCAATCACGCGTTGGCCAGAAACCAACATACGGTCTACTGGGCGATAGCCCTCATAGGCTTTAATCAGCTTCAAGCCCATATCAGAAATAGTAAATTGACGACCCATTGCAGTCCCATTCCGTTACAAACGTGGTTTTTCAGGAAGTAGACTGCAAGTTACGCGCCGAAGGGGAAATCTCGATAGCCTTTTTAGGCGGTATAACTCTGTGTCACAGTAATTATGGTAAATATTTGATAAATTCTATGGTTTTGCAGCAATATCACTCGGAGATAAGGGGATTATCAGCATATCTCTAAACGCGGCCCATTGCGCTTCTTGGCTTGTACCTGCGCCATTGACGTAATCAGCGACCATATCTCTACCCATATTATAATTAATAACATAACCTCGATATTTCTTCGCAAATCGTAGCCTTTGTTCCGATCTTTCTTTGCTTTCAAGTCGGTATTTCTGCATTAAAGGGATAGCATGCTCGCGACTAATATCCCCGTCTAAATATTGGCGAACAACTTCATTCGTCGCATGGAATAACTGGGACGTTAGCTTATTAAGTTTCGCTAAAGTATCCGCCTTTTTAGGGTCAAGCCCAGCCATGGGAAATAAAACATCGCGTTCGAACGTTATTTTTTCATCATTGGGAAAAGCAAGTTCAACGCCATAATTACCTGAACCTTCAGCCAGAGGGCCAAACGGTCCAAAAAGCGGACTAACGCTATATTCAATCCACCCTCTTTTATTGACTAATTCTTCTTCAACAAACAAGTTCCAAACGTGGTGCCCCGGATAACCTTCATGACATCCAAGATCGACTGCTCGGTCAATAATAATAGGAAAATCAGTATTAATCTGGATGAGGCTTTCATAGTTACCTTGATAATAATTATAACCCGACCACGTCTTATCCGTCACAAACTCCATCTCGAACTTTTCAGCCTTAGGAAGATCAAAATAACGCTGAGTCCGAGTTTTACATTCCTGAATAGCCCGATCAAAAACAGGTTTCAGCTTAGATTTTGGAATCGCAATTGAATACCTAAAAGCTGTAACACGGTCAGATATTGTCCCCTCACCCGGCAATAACTTATCTAAATCAGATAAGACTTTTTCAAATTTTGTTAGATCGTAACGGGGCGGTACGACATCATAAATTTCTGAAACTTCCCGATCAAAAGACACCGCATTGCCGGTGACAACATCTAGGCGTACGGCCATGGCCCGCAATAATTTTGAAAGTTGCTTTTTCCGTACAGACATTGCGTTAGATACAGTTAAATCTGTTAGCCGTCTTTGTAGTGCCGTTACATCTTGAACGAGATCATCGGTATTAACGTCTGTAGATTGAGCCTCATTTTTCCATATGTCTGGACCGTGGTAAGCGTCAACATAATCGCTATCAACTTGCCCCATTCGCAATGCTATTTTGACAAACTCAGCTGCCATAGCATCTAGTGGATCTGCAAAAGAAATATTCTTGCCAAGGTTGCTTTGCTGATCAACCCATTCAATCATATCCATAGTAGTCTGATTGCGGTCATAGACGACAGATGTGAATGTAGATTTTTCTAACTTTGGCTCAGAACAGGCAGCCAAACATATCATTAGAGAAATTAAAATCGATTTTTTCATAAATTCTCTATAGCAAATTAACTCGTCAAAGACTTACATGTAAAAAGCCCAACCACAGGAATAACAGTTTCCCATCCTTTTGCATCTCGACTACTCAACTGCCCCGCTCTGTACTGGGTAGTTTGCTCAATAGTTTGAGACTCAAATAGAGATAAGGACAAGGTTTGGCCATCAGGGTCTAGAAATATTCGTTCGGTCTGATTATTCTCATTGGGTTCAAAAGAAAGCTCTACCTCGGAGCCATTTCGATAAAGCGCAGCAGCTTCTTGGTCTGCATAAAGTACAAATGTTTTCGATTGATCTGCTTTCCATACAAATAGACCACAATCACCAGGTGATAGTTTGCGAGGTGTTAACCCGATACGGCCATCATCTGGTTTTGTCTCAAGCGTGGCACATCCAGTGACAGCTAATGTTAAGAGTATCCAAAGTAAGCGCATAAGTATATCTTAGCGCCATTTACCCTGCTCTGTCAGGTAAAATTCACCGCCGCGTTTTTCGAACCCATAAAGTGGCAAAACGACGCCAGCTTCAGGTTGCGGTGTATGAACGGAAAAATCTGCGCGGTAAGCTCCGTCGATTTTAAGCCGTAAAATCGCTTGAATAGTTTGTCCATTCTCTGCCCCAGAGAGCTCTGCAATAATATCACCGTCTTCGCATCTTAAAGGACCAGATAGAAACGGTCCTTTCCATTGCCACCGAGCTTGATTGAGAGACAAAATATCCGTACTCGCTTGTCCATTCGCCGATGAGCATGTTCGATTAAATTTTAGCTCAGACACTTCAATGTTAACACTCCCGGCTAAATTTTTTAGCCTTCCATCAGATGTCGGCAATCCCGCTAATTGTCCTGAGAAGTTTAAATCTTTGATTTTATACCGTGAGGCTTGTCCAGATAATTGCATTACAGGCGATGACGTTTGGAATGATAGAGGCAAACCAGTCGAAAATAAGGACTTCGGATTTAACTGAAACCGAGTATTCCCGACAATATCTAATCCATTTATATTGCCATCCCAAATCGTCCCTGAATACTGAATATCGGCCCCCAAACCATCGGGAAGAATATGAGGCCCAATCCAAGCCACTGGCATTTGACTAAGAACGCCAAGCCCGCTGGCACAAATACATACCAACCCAATAATACGTTTTTTCATAAACAGGTTTATTTATTTTCAAATATCCGAGGATCTTGTGAAAGATCTAGGAAAGACTCGATTTTTGAGTATTCACGGCCTGACTGAAGCCTATCTTCTAGCCGAATACGGTCTAATCCAATCTGAGTTAGGGGCCGAGCATCAGACGCAGTTCGGATTATAGTCGGTCTTAAAAAAACCATTAAATTAGTTTTTACACGAGATTTACCTTTGGATTGAAAGGCTTTTCCAAGAACGGGAATATCCCCTAAAATAGGAACTTTTGAAAGACTGATTTCTTCATTGTCTTCCAACAAGCCTCCTAGCACAATGATCTCTTTATCATTGGCCAGAACTGTTGTTTCGATAGATCTCTTATTGGTCACAAAATCACCTGCAATAGATGTCAATGCTCCCGATACAGAGGACACTTCTTGCCTAATTTGAAGACGGATAACATCGCCTTCACTGATTTGAGGCAAGACATCTAATTGGATTCCAACCTCCTGACGTTCAAAAGTGGTGAAAGGATTTACTGTCCCCGTTCCCGTCAACAAGCTTTGACCTGTTGCGATAGGAATTTCCTGACCTACCAAGAAGGTTGCCGGTACATTATCCAGCGTTGTTACAAATGGCATAGATAAAATATTGGTATCTTCGTCCGTTTGTAAGGCATTTATGACACCAGCATAAAGCGTGTCATTATCAATACCGCCAATACCTGCGATGCCGCCCTCAAGTCCCACGAGTGAATTTACTGCAGCTGCCTGTTCCGTCGCATCAAATCCATCATTTGCGCCCGCAATCACGCCTGCTAATCCTAAAATGTCAGGAGCAGCACGCGAAAAATTTGAGGACAGCAATGGCACTGCATTCCCATTCAAACCCGCTAGCGCAAATTCAACGCCTAATTCTTTGGCTGCAGTATCCGATATTTCAACAATAATGGCTTCAACCAAAACCTGAGGGCGACGAACATCTAATCGGCGAATAATCTGTTCAATCGCTTCTTGGGTTTCGCCAGATGCACTAATAACCAACGTGTTACTACCTTGATCATAGGCAACCGTCGGAGCAGGTTGACCTTCTACTTGATAGGCAGGGAGTAAAGCTGTCAGAAGTTCAATTATGTCTTCTCCATTAGCAAAACGAAGCGGCACGACACTAACTGCTCCGCGAGGTGTCGAGCTCCCAACGTCCATACTGGATATAATTGGACGCAACTTCGCAATTTCAGCAGCCTTGCCTTCAATAATTAAACTGTTACTGCCAGGGACAGACACAACACGATAGCCAGGCTTTGGTCCGCCCAAAGCCTTTAACGCTTCTTCTGCATCAATCGCGGATAAGTTTGCTAACGTAAATGTTTCAACCTGACTGTCACTTATATCTAGGGCAGAAATAATTTCACGCGCCTTACGAAGGTTCTCAGGAAAATCAGTAATCACTAAAACATTACCGCCGGGATTAGCGGTCAATTGCCCCTGACTATGCATAACAGGTTTGATTAATCTGGCAGCCTCGGCAGCATCTGTTTGAGACAATTTAATAACCGTAGTTGCAAACCGTCCATTAAATCCATTTCCATCAGTAAAGGGAGCATCTTGGGCTGCACCTTGTATCAACGTAACGCGGTATTCACCTGTCGCCGTGCGGACAAGCGTATAACCATGTACGCGCATAACGTCTTTGAAGACTTCGAAAACTTCGCCGGGGCTCAGTGATTGCTCCGATGAAATCGTCACTTTACCTTGCACGCGAGGATCAACAATGAAGGTCTTACCTGTCACTATAGAAACATTATTGATGAAGGCTCTGATATCGGCCTGCTGCATGGTAATAAGGTGGTCGCCAGCCGCATAGGATAAAGAGCTCATGGAACTGCACATTACCGCAGCCATAGCAACTGCGCTGAGTATTTTACGTTTCAAAGCCATTAATTGCTTCCTAGCTTAATTTTTTTACTCTGGCCATTACGCAATACCGTGATTTCGATATTGCCCTTTTGCGAGGCCTCTTGGAATAAAGATAAAAAGTCTACTTTTTTTGTTGTGATGTCTTTACCGTCAATCTCGGTAACAAGGTCCCCTTTTTCAATACCAAATTGCCTAACATTAAAATCAGGTCTATTGGTTTTAATTGTATAACCTTGTACTTGACCGTTTTTGATTGATCGATCGAAGCTTAAATTTTGTATAACCGTGAATACATCCTGAGATAAAAGAGCTTTGGAGGATGGCGCAGAATTATTAAGCTTCAAATTTGTTGAATCATTGTTTCTTTGCAAAAAACCTTCTTCTTTCGCCCGCTCAACCGTTAAACGTTGCAATTGTCCATTCACAGATAAGACGACAAAATCTTTATTGACAGCTTTTAAAATAACATCTGAAATCACTTCATCACCTATTCGATAGGCCGCTTCTTTATTGTCAGGTGTTCGTAAATTCGCGCTGCCTTTTTCTCCAGCAATATGTCCTGTTAATTTCAAATTTAACGTTGTCTCTGGAACATCGCTATTAATGATAACCTCTTCCGCATCACCTTCTTGGCGAGAGCTATTAAAGGGATCGCTAGAGAAGGTGAAATTTTGCAATCCTTGTACAGATTTTACTGCGGTCGGTGCCACTACGTCTTTACCTGTCCAAATGCTTTCGGGATTGGTCAGCGTAATTACAATTTTGGCCAAAACGAAACAAAGCGCAGCTACCAATGCAAGCCCTAATAAACGCATAGGCCAATTTAAATTACGGAATATGGCAGTCACGGCCAATCTCTGTGGTTAATCATCGGGTTATTATCATCACTATGCATACTATTTACAACACTTTATGCATTGATAACTTAAATCCTCGTAACCTAGATTTCAGACCATTATTATGACAGACATTGTCAGGAATAATTATATTACCAAGTGCAATATCTTAACTCTTTCAAATCCTCTTGCTAATAGAGATTTTCTATGCGCTTAGAGAATAAATTTTGATTGGATTTCATAATGAACGCAAAAAAAATCGACGGCAGAGCTTATGCAGAAGGACTAAGAAGCCGTGTAAAAACGGCGGTTGACGCTCTCCCCGCACAGCCCACACTCGCCGTTGTTCTCGTAGGCGAAGACCCCGCTAGTCAGGTTTATGTTGGTAGCAAAGTTAAATTCACCAAAGAATGCGGCATGCGGTCTGTCGAACACAAGTTACCTGCTGACTCCTCTGAGGATGAAGTTGTCGCCATAGTGAGGGCTTTAAATAGTGATCCAGATGTTGATGGCATTTTGGTTCAACTTCCCCTTCCTAATGGGATGAATTCAGACCGAGTCATTGAAGAGATTCATCCTGATAAAGATGTTGACGGACTAACCGAAGCCTCCGCCGGACGTTTGTCCTTAGGCAAAGACGGCCTTCGCCCCTGTACGCCGACAGGATGTGTAATGCTGGCAAAAGACCAACTTGGCGATTTAACGGGCAAACATTGCGTAGTTTTGGGCCGTTCTATTTTAGTTGGAAAGCCTGCTGCCCTGCTTTTCCTTGAGCAAAACTGCACAGTCACTATCGTTCATTCGCGCACCAAGAACATTGAAGAGGTTTGTAAAAGCGCGGACATACTCGTCCCAGCCGTGGGGCGGCCTCAAATGGTCAAGGCGGAATGGGTCAAGCCCGGCGCCTGCGTTATCGATGTTGGGATCAACCGTGTACCCAGTATAAAAAACCCTGGCAAAACACGTTTAGTCGGTGATGCCGATTATAAATCAGTGCGCAAAGTAGCTGGCTCAGTCACGCCAGTTCCTGGCGGCGTAGGCCCCATGACAATTGCTTGCTTGCTCCGCAATACTGTTATTGCAGCCTGTTCACGGCGGGGGTGGGATACACCCAAAGGCCTTGATTTTTAAATCCTAACAGGTCTTAGGACTGCATTGTCCAGCCTTCGACATCCATAGCGGCTTGGCGGACAGCTTCGGTAATTGTCGGATGAGCATGACACGTTCTCGCAATGTCTTCCGAGGCTGCTTTGAATTCCATTGCAAGGGCCACCTCAGCAATCAAGTCTCCAACGTGAGCGCCAATCATATGCGCGCCTAAAATTTCATCCGTTTCTGCATGAGCAAGGATTTTAACAAACCCATCTGTCTGGTGATTGGCCCGCGCTCTGGAATTGGCAGCGAACGCAAATTTGCCTTTTTTAAAAGCAACGCCGGCCTCTTTTAACTCTTCTTCTGTCTTGCCAACGCTTGCGATCTCTGGCGCCGTATATACAACTCCGGGAATAACATCATAATTTACATGACCCGCTTTTCCGGTGATAATTTCAGCCACAGCAACACCTTCATCTTCGGCTTTATGGGCCAGCATGGGACCATGCGTACAATCGCCAACCGCATAAATGCCGCTAACGTTAGTTTTAAAATGATCTGTTTCGATAAAACCGCGTTTATCCATCGCAATACCAGCTTTGTCCAATCCAAGATTTGTTGTGAAAGGACGACGCCCAATGCAGACCAAAACGACATCAGCCTCAATGTCTTTGTCTTTGCCGCCAGCGCTGGCCTCTGTCTTAACCTTTAAGGCTTTGCCTGATTTTTCAACCGATGTGACTTTCCGGCCTAGCTCAAATTTCATTTTTTGTTTTTTGAATATTCTAAGCGCCTGCTTCTGAACCTCTGCATCCATGCCCGGCATGATGTGATCTAAATATTCAACAACGGTAACCTCGGCCCCCAAACGCCTCCACACAGAGCCTAACTCAAGCCCGATAACGCCGCCGCCAATGACCAGAAGTTTTTCAGGCACTTTTTTAAGCTCTAAAGCGCCTGTCGATGACACGATTTGTTTTTCGTCGATATCAAGGCCCGGTAGTGTGGTAACTTCTGACCCTGTCGCAATGACGATATTTTTTGTCTTTAGTTTTTTCCCATCAACATCAACCGTATTGGCATCTATGATTTTACCAAATCCGTTAATGTGTTCGACTTTGTTTTTCTTAAACAAAAACTCAATCCCAGACGTTAGGCCAGAGACTGTTTTTTCTTTCGCGCCCATCATGGCTTTAAGATCAAAACTAACCTCACCCGTTAGGCCCATACCCGCAAAACTCTTTTGAGCCGTTTCAAGCATTTCTGTCGAATGAAGAAGCGCTTTGGACGGGATACAGCCAACATTTAGACACGTACCCCCCAATGTTTTTCGCGTTTCCACACAAGCGACTTTCAACCCGAGCTGACCACTACGAATAGCGCAATTATATCCGCCCGGACCACCACCTATGACAATGACATCATATTGATCTGACATGAAAAACTCCGCATGGCTTGAATGAATATGTCACTTACGCGGGGCGCGTTTTAAGGTCAACAGCGCTTAAAGAAGCTTTGCTTAAAATCACTCTACCAACCATGCAAAAAGCCCGCCTCTTAGAAGCGGGCTTAATCTTAAATTTGAAACTAATTAAGTCTTAGAAACCACGTCTAAAAGATGAGTATCTATGACCGCGATTTACGCCAAAACCTCGATTAGATATGAAACCGCGGTTAAATCCACTACGTCCCGAAAATCCACGGGACTTAAACCCGTTGCCAACAAACCCAGAATTAAATCCGAAATTGTTAAAACCAGAGTTAAATCCAAAACTGTTGAAACCTCGATTGCCAAATCCGCGGTTAAAGCCGTTATTAATACCGATACTAATACCGCTGTTAAACCCGCGATTAAATCCTCGGTTGGTAGAGAAGCGATTATTAAAGCTTCGATTTCCATTAAAGCGCACCCGATTATTTACGAAACCACCCTGAAAATTACGCCTCGAAGAGTTAAATTGTGTACTGTGGCCGAAATTTTGTCCTGTGAATTGAACAACGCTTTGAGCATTTGCCTGAGTACTAACACCCGCCGTTAAGGCGAGAGCCGCTAAAGTCGTAATTGAAGTGGTTTTGATCATCTTAAACATATTGAACTCCTATGGGTTCTGTTATGGGTTTTGTGGTGATAATCAGAATATACGCTATCTAATAACGTTATGCGAAACACTTAGCTTCATAGAAATGTGATGTAATTGTTATCTTAATAGGCCTAAAAGTGATTAAATCAGCCTTAATCGGTATATTTTGCGCTTTAATTGATAATATTTTTTGTTTTCATGCGGCTCGCAAACCAGATAATAAAAATACACTCAAGCCAGATCAAAATCATAAAGACCAATCCCGCAGTTCCCATCGCGTCTCTAAAACGAATATCGATTATATTCCAAGACCAGCCGACAATTGCGCCGATAAAGGATGCATAAAAAAAAGGCAGGCAAAGCTTTTTGCGCAATAACAGTAGAGTAGTTCCGCCAAGGCCACCCCAAACTCCAATGGCATAGCCAGAGATAGACCACCAAGGCGTTTCCCCGCGAAGGTCAGTCATAACTTTCCCGTAAGCTTCTAAATAAGCTTCATCTGAAAGGGTCATTTCCGCCCAATACCCCCAACACGCCACAAGATTAAGCAATAGAAATAGAATTGAAACAGTCCAAAACCACCGAGGGGCTTTATTCAAACTCGTACTCATATCCCCTCCATTATTATAGGTGGTTTTATAGGGCTTTACCCTGACTCCGTCCATGTAGAAAAGCCCACCTTAAAAAGACGGGCTTAAAAGCACAGAGCCCATAAATTTTACCGCAATATGCCTTTAGTACTCATATTTCGAGCGAACCATAATAGGAATACGGCGATTATAATAACCATTGGCACCATGATTTTATCAAAATCGAGCATATATTTTGAGGCGTCAGATAAGAAAAATCCCCAAAGATTTTGCAAAAGCACACCCAATAATGACACAATAAATAGCCACTTGGCCCAAGACCTACGCAACAATAAAGCTATACACCCAATCGTCCCGCCAAAGACAGCAATGGCAAAGGCTGCAGTTGCCCAGGCTGGGCGGCCCAACATAACGCGTCCACCCTCTTCGCCATAGGCTTCTATAATTAGGGCTTCCCCGCCAAAAGCGCCCCCAAGATAGGCCATAACGCCCATAAGATTCCAAAGTAAGGCTAAAATTGCGACGACCCAAAACCACCAAGGGGTTTTAGCCTGCCCTATATATTCCACCATTTATCCTCCCCAGAGATTAGGGAATGTATTACGAGAGATGGTGATCAATTGTCCAGAGGGCTAAAGTTGTGATTTAAAGATCGAGAAGCAGACGCTCTGGGTCTTCAAGACACTCTTTGACGCGCACCAAGAACGTCACAGCTTCTTTTCCATCAACAATTCGGTGATCGTAGGAAAGCGCTAAATACATCATGGGCCGGATAACAATTTTATCATCAATAACAACAGGACGCTTTTCAATTTTGTGCATTCCCAAAATGCCGACTTGTGGAGGATTAAGAATAGGCGAACTCATGAGCGAGCCATAAACGCCGCCATTTGATATGGTAAAGGTTCCGCCCATCATGTCATCCATGGAGAGTTGACCTTCGCGCGCTTTGGCGCCGAGAGCTCCTATTCCCTTTTCAATACCGCCGAGTGAAAGTTCATCACATCCACGAAGCACTGGCACAACAAGTCCTTTCGGCGTTCCGACAGCGATACTGATGTCGTAATAATTTTTGAAGATAATATCCGTTCCATCAATTTCTGCATTGACTGACGGCACATCTTTAAGCGCTTGAACACAGGCTTTGACGAAAAAGCTCATAAACCCAAGTTTAACGCCATGCTTCTTAATGAAAAGCTCTTTATATTGCTTACGCATTGCCATGATGTGACTCATATCGGCTTCATTATAAGTCGTGAGCATAGCAGCCGTGTTTTGTGCATCTTTCAAACGTCGAGCGATGGTCTGGCGAATACGCGACATGCGTACGCGTTCTTCGCGAGGACCAAGATCGCGAGGCGCTGAGACAGGCGCGGTGGGCGCTTTGACAACAGGGGCTGGATTATCTTTCGCGGCTAAAGCATCACCTTTTGTAATACGGCCATCTTTACCAGTTCCAGAAATCGATGCGGCATCAAGATTATTTTCTTTAATCACCCGATCTGCGCTTGGCATAGGTGGTTTACCTGACGGCGCGCTGGACGCTGGTGTAGGCGCAGGAGCTGGCTTCGCGGCAGCCGTTCCACTAGAAGCACCTGCCATCAATGTCGCGATTGTCTGGCCAACTGTCGCAACATCGCCTTCCGCAACGAGATGATCGCCCATGACGCCAGATTCAGGCGCAACTAATTCTTGAGACGCTTTATCAGTTTCTAATTCAACAATGGCTTCATCTTTGGCAACCACGTCACCAGGTTGTTTCATCCAAACTGCAATCGTGACTTCGGAAACGGATTCCCCAACATTGGGAACATCGATATTTAAAGATTGACCACCTGAGGTAGCGGCTTCTTTTTTCGCTGCTTTTTTACTTGAGCTTTTCTTAGCCGCTCCAGCGCCGTTCCCTAATTTAGCGATTAACTGCCCAATCGTCGCAACATCACCTTCAGCGACGAGGATTTCGTCTAATGTCCCATCTTCGGGAGATACCAATTCCTGAGACGCTTTATCTGTTTCAAGCTCAACGATGGGTTCATCTTTTTTAACAGCGTCACCAACTTGCTTGAACCATTGGGCAATGGTCACTTCGGAAACACTTTCGCCTACATTTGGAATCGTAATATCAGTCATGTCATCTACTTTATGATCATTTAGTTTTAAGCAAAGGCATCATCGATGATGGCTTGCTGTTCTTTTTTATGTTTAGAGGAAATACCTGTCGCCGTCGAGGCTGCAGCTGGACGGCCCACATAACGTGGACGCGTATGTTTCGCCTTGATTTTAATAAGGCTTTCTTCCAGATATGGATTAATAAAAGCCCAAGTCCCCATATTTTTCGGCTCTTCCTGGCACCAGACCATATCAGCATTTTTAAACCGCTTAAGCTCGGTCTGCATCGCGCTATCCGGATATGGATAGAGCTGTTCTATGCGCAATAAATACACATCATTGCGGCCCAATTTTTCGCGCGCTTCAAAGAGGTCATAATAGACTTTGCCAGAACAGATAATGACACGCTTAATTTCTTTATCTGCGAGTAGTTTAATCTGTGTGACTTCAGGGCGGTATTCGGCATCATCCCAGAGTAATCTATGGAATTCAGAGCCTTCTCCCATTTCGGCAAATGTTGAGACACATAATTTATGTCTTAACAAGCTTTTGGGGCTCATATTGATTAGCGGCTTACGGAAATCACGTTTGACCTGACGGCGTAGGGCGTGGAAATAATTGGCGGGTGTCGTGATATTTGTCACTTGCATATTATCTTCGGCGCACATTTGAAGGTATCTCTCCAAACGAGCTGAACTATGCTCAGGCCCCTGCCCTTCGTAACCATGCGGCAATAGCATGACGAGCCCTGACATACGAAGCCATTTTTGTTCGGCCGATGAAATAAACTGATCGACCATAACCTGCGCGCCATTGGCAAAATCACCAAATTGCGCTTCCCATATCGTCAGGGCATGCGGCGCGGCTCCTGAGAAGCCATATTCAAATCCGAGAACAGCTTCTTCAGACAAATGTGAATTTAAGACCTGATAATATTCCTGATCAGCTGACAGATTATTAAGCGGTGTGTATTTATGCTCATCAACTTGATCAACAAAGTTGGATTGACGCTGGGAAAATGTTCCGCGTTCAGAGTCTTGTCCAGACAAACGCACAGGATGACCTTCGGTAATTAAAGTCCCAAAAGCAAGATGTTCAGCCAGACCCCAATCTATGTTTTCTCCCGAAGCGATTTTTTCAGCCCGCGCTTTTATAATGCGCTTCAACGTAGGGTGAATATTAACCGAATTTGGGATTGTCGTAATTTTTTCGCCAATGGCTTTGAGAACTTTGATATCAACATCTGTATCCCCTTGGCGCTTACCGTCCTTTTCATCAGGTAGTGAAAGACCTTGCCAAACACCTTGCAACCAATCGGGCTGCTTCGTTTCATAGGACTTGGCTTTATCAAACTCCTTATCAAGGAAATCATAAAACGTTTCGACGTCCTTATCATGCTGCTCTTGAGTGATGTCGCCCTGGGCGATTAAGCGCTTAGCGTAAATTTCGCGGGTCGTTTGTTTTCCGCCAATGGCCTTATACATAAGAGGCTGAGTAAATGAGGGGTCATCCCCTTCATTATGGCCGTAACGGCGATAGCAAATTATGTCGAGGACGACGTCTTTCCCAAATTTCTGGCGATATTCAGTCGCCACACGTGCGGCAAAAACCACAGCTTCTGGATCATCGCCATTCACATGAAACACTGGCGCTTCGACCATGAAGGCCACGTCTGAACAATATTGTCCCGAGCGATATTCTTTGGGTGTCGTCGTAAATCCAATCTGATTATTGACAACAACATGTAAAGTTCCACCTGTCCTGTAACCAACGAGCTGGCTCATCTGGAAACATTCCATGACCACGCCCTGCCCTGCAAAGGCACTATCACCGTGAAGTATAACCGCCATAACTTGTTCGGGGTTATGAGATTGATAAGTCCCAGAGGCCATTTGCTGTTTCGCGCGGGCTTTCCCCATAACAACAGGCGCAACGACTTCAAGATGAGATGGATTGGGCGCAAGTGAGAGATGCACACTATTACCGTCAAATTCTCGGTCATCGGATACACCCAAATGATACTTCACATCACCCGAGCCAAAATCATCTGCCCCAGCCGCAACGCCGCCGAGGAATTCATAAAAAATAGCAGAATATGGCTTTTGCATAACCGCTGCCATTACGTTTAAACGTCCACGGTGCGGCATTCCGAAGTTAATATCTTTCAGGCCAAGCTGACCGCCGCGTTTAATAATTTGCTCGAGTGCAGGCAGCAAACTCTCAGCGCCATCAATCCCGAAACGTTTCGTGCCCGGATAGCGCTTATGAATAAGCTGTTCAAAGGCTTCGCCCTCAATTAATTTTTGTAAAATAGAAAGGCGGCCCTGTTTCGTAAAACTAATGGATTTATCAGGACCTTCGATACGTTGTTGCAACCAGCTTTTTTCTTCAGGGTCAGAGACATGCATGAACTGAATACCAAAGGTCGAGCAATAGGTACGACGGACAATTTCCAAAATGCGATTAAGTGAGGCGGTCTGAAGTCCAAGAACGCCGTCGATAAAAATTTCACGGTCCATATCTTCGGGCTTAAAGCCATAGGATGCCGGATCTAATTCTGGATGAGGCTCATTTTCCTGAAGGCCAAGAGGGTCAAGATTGGCTATCATATGCCCGCGCATGCGATAGGCCCGAATAAGCATCAGAGCGCGTAAACTATCTTTGGTCGCTTGCTGTATTTCATCAGCCGTCGCCCCGCCCATACGCGCAGAAACTTTCTTTTCAACGGCTAAGTCTTGTTCAGGTCCCCAATCTCCCGTGAGGGCTGAGGTGAGCTCACCATTAGGGTCTGGTGGCCAAGCGGCGCGTTTCCATGATGGGCCGTCCGCATTCTTTTTAGCGTTCGCAACCTCTTCGCCGATGCTCGCAAAATAAGCTTGCCAACTCGGATCAACACTGTTTGGATTGGCAGCATATTGCGCTTGGATTTGCTCAATATAGCTTGCATTCGCGCCGTCCAAAAACAGCGTATCAATCATGGATTGATTATAATCAGAGCGCGGTTTACTGCCTGACGTGGCCTTTGGGTCAGCCATATATGAGCCTTTCAGCTAGGGCCTCAAGTTATCCCTTGAGGACGTCCATCATTGTCACGCCCAATTTAGCCGGGCTGTCGGAAACGCGGATGCCCGCTTTTTCCATTGCCGCTATCTTATCCTCAGCACCGCCCTTTCCGCCAGACACAATTGCGCCAGCATGGCCCATTGTACGGCCCGGAGGCGCTGTACGCCCCGCAATGAAGCCAACCATCGGCTTTTTGATGCCTTTTTTAGCCATATGCGCAACAAATTCTGCCGCTTCTTCCTCGGCAGAGCCGCCAATTTCGCCGATCATGATAATTTGCTTCGTGTCATCATCATTAAGGAAGAGATCGAGACAATCGATAAAGTTGGTCCCATTAATCGGGTCGCCGCCAATCCCAATCGCCGTTGTTTGGCCAAGACCAACTTGAGTGGTCTGGAATACCGCTTCGTAAGTCAGCGTACCAGAGCGAGAGACCACGCCGCAAGTTCCCTTTTTGAAAATCTTACCCGGCATAATTCCGATTTTACATTCTTCTGGGGTTAAAACGCCCGGACAGTTCGGCCCTATAAGGCGAGATTTAGAGCCTTGCAGAGCGCGCTTTACTGGGATCATATCACGCACGGGTATACCTTCCGTAATCGCGATAATTAGCTCCATCTCGGCATCAATAGCTTCAAGGATTGAATCCGCTGCGAAGGGCGGCGGAACGTAAATCACAGACGCCGTTGCGCCAGTAGCATGTTTGGCTTCGTGTACTGTGTCAAAATTTGGCAGGCCAATATGCGTTGTTCCGCCTTTACCCGGCGTAACACCTGCAACCATTTTTGTTCCGTGATAAGCTATGGCCTGTTCCGTATGGAACGTCCCGGTTTTACCCGTCATGCCCTGTGTGATAATTTTCGTGTCTTTGTTTATTAATACTGACATGAGCTTAAGCCTGCTTATCTAATATTTTTTGAACGGTATCGGCTTTCAAATCATCGACTGAGGCCTCAATACCCATTGAATTCGCTAAAGCGACAACGTCTTTTTCGAGCATTTTACTCAGTTCAGATTTGCTGTAAGTCTTTGATGACGAGCCAACAGCAGCCACAATTTTCTGCGCCGCATCATCGAGATCATCTGCCGCAATCACATTCAAACCGCTTTCATTGATGATTTTTTTACCTGCTTCGACATTTGTACCTTCCAGACGGACGACAAGCGGGACTTCGAGGCCGACTTCTTTAACCGCGTCAACAGTACCTTGCGCGATAACATCACACTTCATGATGCCGCCAAAAATGTTGATAAGGATGCCTTCAACTTTGGCGTCAGACGTTAGAATTTTAAACGCCGCGACGATATTTTCTTTCGTCGCGCCGCCGCCAACATCGAGGAAGTTAGCTGGTTCCGCGCCATAAAGCTTGATGATATCCATAGTCGACATCGCAAGACCTGCGCCATTGACCATACAGCCAATATTACCATCCAGCGCCACATATGAGAGATCATATTTCGCCGCTTCAATTTCTTTTGCGTCTTCTTCTGTTTCGTCACGAAGTTCCATCACATCAGGATGGCGATAAAGAGCGTTACCATCAAAGCTGATTTTTGCGTCAAGACAATGCAAACGCTTATCTTCGGTCACGATGAGAGGATTAATCTCTAACATGCTCATATCTTTGGCCAAGAACCCGTTATAAAGTGTACGCCCGAGCTTAGCGCATTGTTTTGCAAGGTCGCCTGACAAATCAAATGCTTTGGCCAGCGCGCGGCCATGATGAGGCATAAAGCCTGTCGCAGGGTCAACGTCAAAATTGATGACTTTTTCTGGCGTGTCATGCGCAACAGCTTCAATATCCATACCGCCTTCTGTTGAAGCAATGAATGAAACTCGCGATGTATCGCGATTAATAATGATAGAGAGGTAAAGCTCTGTCTCGATGTCAGAACCATCTTCGATATATAGACGATTGACTTGCTTACCGCCCTCACCCGTCTGGGCGGTGACTAGAAATTCGCCGAGCATTTCTTCGGCGTTTTTGACAACCTCATCGACAGAAAAGGCTAAACGAACACCGCCTTTGGCATCTTTTGGGGCGCCAATAAATGTCCCTTTGCCGCGGCCACCTGCATGGATTTGAGATTTCACCACCCATAATGGACCGCCTAATTCTTCGGCAGCAGCTTTGGCTTCTGCGGCTTTAAAAATGGCAATGCCTTTGGACACTGGCGCGCCAATTTCTTTAAGGACAGCTTTGCCCTGATATTCGTGTATATTCATGAAAAAGGTCCGTCGTTGTTCACTCGCTAAAAGAGGCCCCACAATGGAGCCTCGGACTTATGGAGACTATAAGCAGAGTATATATGAGTCGCAACAGGTGAAGCGTGCTTTTTTACCTAAAAAACAGCACAAAAATTGGGCGAGGAGAAGCCGACATAGCTCGGCTTGCTTCAGTGGCGCGTAAAGCAACTTGCAATGCTATTTCAACAAAACAGAAGCTCATCTCCCCACTCTTACTCTCTAAACTTAATCCGTTTTAGGGTCGCCGAATAATTCAGGCAAGGTTTTCCGTCTGCGCTCAACATTCCTCTCACAAATATGAGCGATCCCCCTTCTCTTAAAACCTCACCCCGCGCTTCTATAAGTTGTCCAAGCTTTGCGCCTGATAAAAATTCGGATGTAAAGGCGACTGTCAGGCCATATTCTCCGTCTTTAAACGCATCTTGCGCAATGCAAAATAGCGAAAAATCTGCAAAGGTCATTAAGCATCCACCATGCACAACATGACCTTGATTCATGTGCTTAGCTTGCGCTCGAAAAGCCGCAACCTCGCCCTCATCATCTGTTCGGAAATAAAAAGGCCCAGCCGCGTCATGCTCAAAGGCTTCAGACGTCCATGTTTGCCAGCCTTTAAATTCTCCTTCGGTGACGATATCAGGTTTCATTTCACTCATATAGCCTAGTGGTCCTGTCCATAAACATAATGGGGGTCGTCAGAAATCGCGGGAATGTTGTCGACGTGATATAGCAGTTTTGATCCTAAAGCTTCGGCGGTTCTAATACTAGGTTCATTATCAAGGGAAATGGTGTGGACTACTCTTGGCCACCCCAACACATTAAAGGCATAATCTATACAGGCGCGTCCGGCCTCGGTCGCATAGCCTTTTTGCCAATGGGCCTGATGAATTGTCCAGCCCACTTCTGGCTCTGGCCATCCTTCAGGGTTCCAATGCCCCACACGGCCAACCCAATCCTCTGATGCTTTATCAATAACTGAATAAAAGCTATATCCATGGATAGATTGATGGCCAATGACGGTTGCCATATGCCGCCATGCTTGCGCGCGGGTCATGCCCGGTCCGCCGCCAAGACCTCGCATAACTTCTGGGTCAGCAAAACACTCCGCCCAAGCCTCAAAGTCTTTGGCGGGATCAACATGGCGAAGAATCAAGCGGGGTGTTTCAAGAACAATAGACATCCGTTTCCTTTAAAGATCACCATAAAATTGGCATAAAAAAACCCGACTTAAAAGCCGGGTCCTAAAATAATATTTCTTGCATTTAGTCGCGAAGCGAAGGTTCCATCTTTTGGCAATCCGCGATGATTTTCTCAACGGCAGCTACCGACTTCATGAACATCTCACGTTCATTGTTTTTAAGGCGAATATTCATCACTTTCTCAACACCGCGGGACCCGATCATAGCTGGCGCGCCGACATAAAGACCGCGAACCCCAGCTATTTGACCAGAAAGGCGAACGGCACATGGCAAGATACGCTTCTTGTCGCGAAGATATGAGGTCGCCATTTCAATAGCTGATTCCGCTGGCGCGTAAAAGGCTGAGCCATTGCCAAGCAAGCCAACAATCTCACCGCCGCCTTTGCGAGTCCGTTCGACAATTGCATCAACACGCTCTTGCGTTGTCCACTTCATTTTAATCAGGTCAGGCAGGGGTACGCCGTTCACGGTTGAATAGCGTGTCAGGGGCACCATTGTATCTCCGTGGCCGCCGAGAACTGAGGCGTGGACATCTTCGACTGAACATTTGAATTCATCTGCGAGAAAATAGCGAAAACGCGCACTATCCAAAACGCCCGCCATGCCGACAACTTTACGTGGCTGTAGACCTGAGAATTTTTGTAGCGCCCAGACCATGGCATCAAGCGGGTTAGTGATACAGATAACAAACGCCTTTGGGGCATATTCTTTAATGCCAGCCGCGACTTGTTTGATGACCCCTAAGTTTTTGCCGATAAGTTCAGAGCGGTCCATGCCTGGCTTGCGCGGAAAGCCTGCGGTAATGATGCAAACATCTGCGCCGGCAATATCAGCATAATCATTAGTGCCTTTAAGATTAGAGTCTTTTCCGAAAACTGGAGAGGCTTCTGACAAATCCAGAGCTTTACCTTTGGCAGTCCCTTCGAAAATATCAAATAAGACAATATCGCCCAATTCTTCGCGAGCCGCGATGTGAGCAAGGGTGCCGCCGATCATTCCGGCGCCGATGAGGGCGATTTTTGCACGTGCCATGAAGTTCTCCTTAGGGATGGCTAATTTGAGAGGTCTTTATACCTGCAAAGACCGAGTCGCAATGGATATTCATATCAAGTTAATGTTAAACCTAATATCGCGATAATGTGGGAATTCTGCGTAAATTTGAACTCATTCGAGAACCTAAAAAACGACTTAGGTCGTTTTTCAAAACCTTCATTTATATCCTTAAACTTTACTATAACTTTAAACCCAAAAGCTTCGCCTACGCGCCGAAGCTAAAATAATGTGGAGTCCAATATGGCCGTCATGAAATCTGTCCAAATAATGTCTGAAAGCCCGAAATCTTTCGAAGCGGCAATCGAAAATGCGGTCAAACGTACAGGCCGATCAGTTAAAGGCATACGTTCTGCGAATGTACAAAACCAATCTGTCACCATCAAAAACAATAAAATTCACAAATACCGTGTCAACTTGATGATAACCTTTGAAGTTGGCGGTGATAAACCGAAAAAGAAAGCGAAATCAAAACCAAAGGTGTTATATACTGACGGACCAAGTGATGGCGCTCCTGATGACTTGAAAGTTATTAGCGGTATTGGGCCTAAATTTGAGGGTGATCTCAATAGCAAAGGCATTTATTATTATCGCCAAATCGCGAGTTGGAGTGCAAAAGATGTCAAAATGGTTGAAGGTGTTATCGACTCTTTCCCAGGCCGTATTCAGCGCGATGAATGGATCAAGCAAGCTAAAAAGCTCAGCAAGTAGATTTCATTAAATGGCTAACACCTTATTGGTGTTAGCCATCAAACCTTAGAAACACCTCAAGCTGAAGTTTCCAAAATACGGCGCTCGCCTAAATAATCGTTGCTCCTCATTTCGATCAATCGGCTTGCGGTTCTTTCAAACTCAAAAACGCCATCTCCTTTTAGATACAGCTCATGCGGCTCGACCTCAGCGCTCATGACAAGTTTCGTCCTGGTTTCATAAAGGGCATCTATCAATGTTACAAAACGTTTGGCTTCATTACGGTTATGAACGCCGAGCTGCGGGACATTCTCGAGGATTAGGGTTTGAAACGCATGAGAGAGGCGCAAGTAATCTGCCGCGCCTAATGCATTAGCGCAGAGCCGATGAAAGCTTGTTCGCGCTGTGCCCGCCGCTGTTTGTTTAAGCACCAATTCCCGCCCCTGTACCTTTAGCACTGTTTCGCGCCCAACCGCCGCGCCTGTCAGGCGCTGCCAAGCCGCTTCGATGCCCGCATCAGCCTCAGCTCCCAACGGGGTATAATAAACTGGCGCAGCTTGAAGCTGACGTAAACGATGATCGGTCTCACCCGCAAATTCATGAATAATCAGATGTTTGGGCATCATTTTAATAAAGGGCTCAAAGAGTTGGCGGTTTAACCCATTTTTATACAGATCATTTGGTGGACGGTTTGATGTCGCGACAACAACAATACCGCGCGCCCATAACGCTTCAAAAAGGCGCGATAAGATCATGGCATCAGTAATATCGGTGACATGGAACTCATCAAAACAAAGAAGGTCAGCCTTCTCAGCGATCTCTTTTGCGACAGGTTTTATCGGGTCGCCATCGCCAGTCTTGCGCCAGTGATTTATACGGGCATGCACATCAAGCATAAAAGCATGAAAATGAACGCGCTGTTTGCTCTTTATTGGAGCGGCTTCAAAAAACCAATCCATCAGCATTGATTTTCCGCGCCCAACGCCGCCCCATAAATAAAGTCCCTTAGGCTGCGTGACCTTAGGTGAGAAAAACCAGAGTTTAGACCGCGTTTGTTTTAACCGCCCTAATAAATCATCCAAAGCTTGTGCTGCTTTTAGCTGAACTACATCTTCTATGAGTTCACCAGTTGATATGCGTTTCCTAAGTTCTACTGAAACTGTCATAACAAGATTTTCTAAAAGACGCATAAAGCCATTTAAGTTATTGTTTTTTCTAGAACAGACAGCTAAAGGGTCAACACTAAAAAAACTGAGCATTAACCTTTCGTTTAGCTCTTGTTCATGTTAACATTTGTACATGAATATTAAGGGGCTATGTAGATACATGGCTTACGGGGGCTCATCTCGGGCTAAAACTAATTACTGGAGGGACCATAAATGGACCAATTAACTCAATCACTTAGCGGTATACTACCCGCATGGGCCGTCGGTCCTGTTGTAGCGCTAATCATCATAGCTGTAGGTTGGATTATTTCCAAATTTGCTGCAGCCATCGTTTCTGGTGCAATCAACCGTACGGGTATTGGCCGCAAAGCTAAAACCACTGGCGGTAATATCGGAAAATCACTATCCAAAGCTGTCTTCTGGGTTCTTTGGTTAATCTTCATCCTTATGGGTCTTTCACACTTCCCAATGGTATCTGACTCACTTGCCCCAATCAGAGGCATGATGACGAACATTTTTGATTATCTACCACAGCTCGCTATTGGTGGCGTCGTTCTCGCTATCGGTGTTATGCTTGCAAATGTTGTCAAAAATGCTCTCTCAAGCACTTTAGAAGTTGCTCAAATAGACCGTCTTGCATCTAAGTATGGCGTTACACAAACTGCTGAAGGTGAAGTAGCAAGCAATTCAATCGCAAATAGCCTTGGCGGATTAGCCAAAGCGATTGTGATTTTGACAGCTGCTATTGCTGCCATCGGCATCTGGGACATCCCAGGGTTCTCTGATGAAGTTTCAGGCATGTTAGGAACAGTTCTAGAATACATCCCGAATATTTTCGGTGCCGCTATTATCCTAGCCGCAGCAGTCTTTATTGGACGCTTTGTTTCAAACCTAGCTAAAAATACATTACCTGCGCTCGGTGTCGATAATTCACTAGCATCAGTGGCAAGTCTTGATGGTGAAGGCCCAAGCTTTGTCCCATCAAACGTAATCGCGACAGTTGGTTTTGTCGGTATCGTTCTTATGGGTCTAACGGCAGCTATGAAAGCTTTAGGTATTCCTGAGCTAACAAACGTCTTTAATACACTTCTAGAAGTCGGCGGACGTGTTGTTCTTGGTGCTGTTATCATCGGCGCTGGTTTGTTCATCGCTAACTTCGTATCTAAGATTGTCACTCAAACATCTGGCGACCTTGCTGGTAAGATCATCAAATATGCAACAATGGTTATTGTTACATTTATGGGTCTAGAGACTATGCAACTTGGTGAAGGCATTGTTGATACAGCCTTCCGTTACTCTGTCATGGCCGCAGCTGTTGCTGCCGGTGTTGGCGGCGCGATTGCCTTCGGTTTAGGTGGACGCGAGTGGGCTGGTAAGAAACTACAACAGTGGTTACCAAACACACGTAAGAAGTAAGTCTTACATAAAAATTATAAGAGCCGCTTGGTGGAAGCCAAGCGGCTTTTTTTATGCGTAAAATTAAGCGGTGATTTTAGATATGGATTGAAGCTTATTTTTGTTTTTTAAGTCTTCATCGGAAAAGCTGACCAAAGTTTCTATCCGCGCTCGGCACAAATCATAAACCTCAGAAAATGCCTTCTGCCTAGCCTCTAGTGGTTCCACATGCGCAGGATCTTCAGCTGGCCAATGAACCGTAATATGGCGTCCCGGAAAGACAGGGCAGACTTCGTTTGCGGCGTTATCACAAACAGTGACAACAATATCCATATGAACATCCATAGATGTGAACTCATCCCATGACTTTGATCGATACAAATCTGTATTGTGCCCGCGCAATTTCAGCTCTGCTAACCCTTCCGGATGAGGCCGTCCACTCGGATGACTCCCCGCTGACCAGCCTATAAATTTATTTTGGCCCAGATCATTCACCAAGGCTTCTGATAAAATCGACCGCGCTGAATTTCCGGTACATAAAAACAAGACATTAATAGGTTTTGACATGCGCTGCGCTTGCCAAGTGCAGCCAGATTGGTCAATAGAAAACCATGCATATCGTGGAAGAATTAATTGCAGAACGTGCCCCAAAACTCATGGCGCGCCCTCGATTGTTTCAACTTATCCGTCCCCTACTCTACCGAATTTTAGCATATGATGCAGCCGTGTTTTTGGTTGACGCTATTCGTCCAATGAGCGGACATAATGCGTTTAACATGGTAACTAGCCATATAAGCCCGCGTATCTCAGTACAAAACCTACAAAACTTGCCCAGCAAAGGCCGATGCGTTCTTATTGCCAATCATCCGACAGGCTTGGCAGATGGAATGGCTGTTTACCAAGCCATAAAAGACCGCCGCCGTGATCATGTCTTTCTAGCTAACGCAGATGCTTTGCGAGTTATGCCCAAAGCGAATGATATCATCATTCCTGTTGAATGGGTTAAAGATAAACGCTCCGTTTCGAAAACCAAGCAAACCTTGCTGGATGTTAAACAAGCCTTTGACGGGGAAAAGTGCATTGTTATCTTTCCGAGTGGACGTCTCGCGCAATTAGGATGGAAAGGTTTGGAGGAGAAGCCTTGGGAAAGCTCAGCGGCTATGCTGGCTAAAAAGTATAACGCGCCAGTTATTCCCCTCCGCATTCGCGCGCGTAATTCAGTCCTCTATTATCTGTTTACTAAACTAAACGCAGAATTGCGAGACATCACGCTTTTTCATGAGCTTTTGAATAAAAAGGGTAAGACATTCAATATGACGTTTGGAGACCCCATCAGTCCTAAAACGCTGTCTAAAAATGCAAATGAGGCCACAGATTTCATACGAAATATTGTCGAACGGCTATAGTTATTGCCTCAGTTGTTATGCCGGCACGTTCATCTACCTCTCGAATTTGTAACCTGCTTAGTAAGAATATTATAACCAAATGATGCCCATCTTTGCTATAAGCAGGAGGTAGATCATGATTATATCAAAGAAAATTCGTCTCTCTTGGATAGCTTTTGCGGCAAGCTTGAGCCTTACTCTATCAATACCGGCCCAAAGTGACCCGTTGCTGATTGACGATAATGACGGGACTTACCGGATAGAAAATGTGACCTCGCCAGAACAATGTCAGGCACTTTGTAAAGCTGAAGAGGACATATGCCGCGGGACAATAATCCTCCAAATGGATACGTCCAAGCCAGATATGATCTGCCGCCTAAACAACGGAAAAGGCGAAAAACCTGCATTCCCAGCCGTGCCGCCTAAACCATGGGATATAAACCTAGCATTATCAGATTTTAACGACTACCGAGCCCAAAACGGCCTGCCCCCTGTCAAACTCAATGGAAAATTGACTCTCGCTTCAAAACTCCACGCGGAAGATATGGGACGTTTTGGTGACGCGACCCATACAGGAACCGACGGGTCATCACATAGTGACCGTATTCAACGCCAAGCCTATTATTTCTCAATCGCGGCTGAAAACGTCGCGGCGGGACAAAAAAGTTGGGAAAAGGTTTTCAAAGCTTGGCAAGAGAGTCCTGATCACAATGTGAATTTACTCAGAGACAATGTTACCGATTTCGGCGTCGCCATGTATTATGACGAAGATTCATCTTATGGTACATATTGGGCTATGTTAGTTGCCGCACCCTTGGCAGGTCATATTCAAGAAGCCATGGCTCGCGGCGATGTCGAAGCCCTCGTTAAACTCATCAAATAGCTAACCTGTAAACTGCATAACGAGCCAATCCGCTACAAGGGCTGGCTTATCGCCGCCTTCAATTTCGACAGAGACCTCATAGGTTAAAAGATGCTGGCCCGGATTTTTCTCGGCGACAGATTTTAGCGTAAATTGCCCGCGAACTTTCGAACCGCTAGGCACTGGCGCGAGAAAACGAACTTTCTCAAAGCCGTAATTAACGCCCATTTTTACGCCTTCAACCGTAATCCCTGTGCCTTCTGAGAATTTAGACAAAAGCGAGAGCGTTAAAAACCCGTGGGCAATCGTTCCGCCAAAAGGTGTTTTCTTGGCCATTTCTTCATTGATATGGATGAATTGATGATCTTCGGTCACATCGGCAAAGACGTTGATGCGATCTTGATCAACACTAACCCATTCGCTTGTACCTATTTGTGTGCCAATTAGGCTTTGAAGGTCTGAAGGTGCTACAGTATTCATGTCTAATTCCCTTGTTATAGTTAGAATTTATTGGCGAGCGCGAATTGATTCATGTGGTAATGCGCATCTCCGAAAAGCTCTTGGAGTACGCGAATACGCTTCATAAACAGGCCAATATCATACTCATCAGTCATCCCGACGCCGCCATGCATCTGTACGCCTTCTTGTGACGCCAGCTTAGCCACGGAGCCGAGTTTAGCTTTGGCCATGGCGCAATAGCTTTGCGCTTTTGGGTCATCATCATCTAGCGCGGTTAGAGCTGCCATGACGGCTGAACGGGCAATTTCCATTTCAGAATAGAGATGGGAGGCACGATGTTGCAGAGCTTGAAACTCCCCAATGATAGTGCCGAATTGCTTGCGCTCTTTGATATAAGCCACTGTGGATTCGAAAGCTTGGGAGCCTGCACCGAGAAGCTCAGCCGCAACCGCCGCGCGGCCTGCATTAAGAACCTTACCTAAAACAGCCATACCATCATCAAGCGAGCCGAGAAGCGCATCCCCAGAGACTTCGACATTCTCAAGGTCAATACGCGCTGCATTACGGTTATCGACCATGATGGTGCGTTCCCTTGAGACACCTTTTGTTTTAGGGTCAACGATGAAAAGACTAACACCGTCCGCATCGCCCTCTTCACCACTTGTACGCGCAGCAACAATGAGGGCATCAGCAACATGACCATCAACGACCATGGCTTTTGAGCCGTTTAGCTTAAAACCATTACCGGATTTCTCAGCCGTGGCCGATGTTCCAGCCGGATTATGCTTCGCGCCTTCATCAAGGGCGAGTGCGAGAATCGCGTCGCCACCCGCTATTTTCGGTAGCCATTCGGATTTCTGCTCCGCTGAGCCACCTTCGCGAATAGCTGTCGCCGCGAGTATAGCCGTTGACAGAAATGGAGAGGCAGAAAGATTACGGCCCATTTGTTCGGCAATAAGACCTGCCGCCATGAAACCCATATCCACACCGCCATGGTCTTCATCGATGACAACACCCGTAAAGCCCATTTCGGCCATATCTTTCCAAAGGCCGCGATCAAACCCTGTTTCATCGCGCTCGTCGCGCAATTTACGTAAGGATGTCACAGGTGCTTTGTCTGCAAAGAAACCTTCCGCCGTATCGCGGAGCATGACTTCGTCTTCGTTTAATACTAGGCCCATGAATTAAGCTCCGGGAAGTTGTAAAATGTGTTTAGAAATAATATTGAGCTGCACCTCTGAGGTGCCGCCTTCGATAGAGTTGCCTTTGGTACGAAGCCAGCCACGTGCGAGCTTACCGTCATTCGAACGGGCGCTTTCCCATTCAAGACCGTCATGACCCGTAGCGTCCATCATCAACTCATATTTACGCTTATTCAGTTCAGTCCCGTAATATTTAAGCATAGAACTATCCGCGCCAAGTGACGCGCCCGCTTTAGCTTCTGCAAGTTTACGGGCAACCGTAAGACCAAAGGCCCATTCATCTATTTCTGCCTCGGCGATATGAGCACGCAACATCGGGTCAGCCAAATGGCCATTTTCCAGACCCAGAGATCCCGCAGCTATTTCATGTAGTGGTCGGCCTTGGCCCTCTAGCTGGCCTTGACCTCCAATCATCTCCCGCTCATGAGTCAGGAGATATTTCGCAACATCCCAGCCCTTATCACGCGTCCCCACGAGGTTCTTTTTCTCGACGCGAACATCTTCAAAGAAGGTCTCACAAAAAGGCGAACGCCCTGAAATGAGTTTAATTGGACGCGCTTCCACACCCGGAGTTTCCATATCAAAAAGCACGAATGATATGCCATGATGTTTCTTGCCCGTATTGTCGGTGCGCACCAGACAGAATATCCAATCCGCCTGATCGGCATAAGATGTCCACACCTTCTGACCATTAACGATGAAATGATCGCCTTTGTCTTCGCATTTAGTCGCGAGTGAGGCGAGGTCTGACCCTGCACTAGGCTCCGAATATCCCTGACACCAACGGATTTCACCACGCGCAACGGGCGGAAGGTGCTCTAATTTTTGTTCTTCTGTGCCAAATTTAAGAAGCGCTGGCCCAAGCATCCAGATTCCGAACGACGAAAGCGGGGAGCGTGCACCGATACGCGCCATTTCTTTTTTCAGAATAATTTCCTCTTTGCGTGATAATCCGGCTCCGCCATACTCTTTCGGCCAAGTTGGAACCGTCCAACCTTTGGCGACCATACGTTCCAGCCAAAGCTTCTGTTCTTCCGATTGAAATTCACAATTGCGTCCCCCCCAACACAAATCCTTATCACTGCTTATGGGCGTACGCATCTCTTCTGGGCAATTGGCTTCGAGCCATTCCCGACATTCCATTGCAAAACCTTTTAAATCGCTCATAATCTAGTCCTTAAATTCATATGCATATAGTTGCATATACTTAGATATAGGCTAGGTAAAGAAAAATTGCCTAAAGTGGGACAAAAGAGATTAATATGCATTCATTCCAAACCGTTTCAGATATACGAATAGAACCTGGCGGAGCGGCCAAGCTCGATCACTATGTGGACGGACTGTGCCAGAATAAGCGGATTGCGGTTATAACCGATAAAGGCGTACGCGGATTAGGGCTCATGGATGCTGGGCTGGAGGCCCTACGCTCAGCTGGATATGAGGTGATGGTCTTTGATGATGTCGTGGCTGACCCACCCGAAGAGATCGTTCTAAACGGGGCTGACGCTGTTCGAAAATTTGACGCGGGACTTGTCATAGGCTTTGGCGGTGGCTCGCCTATGGACACCTCCAAAGTCATTGCGCATTTGGCTGGATGTGATCAACCCATTGAAAGTCTCTACGGCGTGGGCAATGCAAAAGGCCCTACACTGCCTTTGCTTCTTATCCCGACAACATCTGGGACAGGGTCAGAGGTCACCAATGTCGCCATCATCACAACGGGTAAAACGGCCAAAAAAGGCGTTGTCGCTAATAGCCTCTATGCCGACCGCGTTTTACTCGACGCGGAGCTGACCTTTGGTCTTCCGGCTTCCATTACAGCGTCAACAGGGATTGACGCCATGGTGCATGCGATTGAGGCTTATACCTCTATCCGTCTCAAAAACCCCTTATCCGATGCCCTCGCCCTGACCGCCTTACGCAAAATGCGCAATGCCATAGTGAGTGCAGTGAATGACGGAACCAATATTGATGCCCGCAATGATATGCTGATTGGCGCTATGCTTGCGGGCCAAGCCTTTTCCAATGCGCCCTGCGCGGCGGTTCATGCCCTCGCCTATCCGCTGGGCGGATTTTTTCATGTGCCGCACGGTCTCTCCAACGCCCTCGTTCTGACCGAGGTTATGAAATATAATCTTCCCAAGGCAGATCACTGGTACGGCGAAATCGCGCAAGACCTCGGCGTGGGTCAAACGGGGTCTAACCTGATCGATGAAATGCTGCGCCTTAAAGAAGAAACGCGTGTTCCTCAGACACTGTCAGAAGTCAATATACCAGGAGACGCTATTGTCATGATGGCAGATGACGCCATGACCAAAGACCGGCTGCTCATGAATAATGCCCGCGAAATGACGCATGACGCCGTTGTCAAAATCTATGAGACAATATTGTGAGCCGTCCGCCTCCACCAAAACGCGAAGAGTATTCGCATTTTTTGACAATCCCAACACGTTGGAATGACAATGACACTTACGGTCATGTCAATAATTCCGTATATTTTCACTATATTGATACGGTCGTGAATTGTTACCTTATCGATAATGGATTACTTGATTTAAAATCAGACGGGCCAATAGGATTCGCCGTTGATACAGGCTGTAAATTCTTCGCATCAATTGAATATCCGGATATTGTTCATGCAGGATTACGCGTTTCAAAGCTTGGAAACTCCAGTGTCACTTACGATATTGGCATGTTCAAAAATGACGAGACTATAGCCGCAGCTCAAGGTTATTTCATTCATGTCTATGTTGATGAAAAAACTCGGCGGCCTGTGAAAATTTCTGATATAATGCGAGAGAAACTGACGGAGATATTAGTATGAACGCCCTAAACGATATCATCAAAGACGACCCAGCCCTTGTCAGCGAGACCGCTAGATTCACGCGTATGCAAGACGGCACGCTCGAAGATTGGATGAAAATCGGCGCAGCCCATAAGCAGGATTTCACCAAGACCGCTGACCGCTTTATTGGTATGCTCAAACAGCTTGAAGACGCCACGCTCGGCTTTGCGTGTGACCAACTCCAACATGCGCTGATGTGTGCGACCCTTGCGCGCCGCGACGGCGCGACGGATGAGCAAATCGTTGTCGCGCTCTGTCATGACATGGCGAAAGTTGTGAACGTGCCTAATCACGGGCCTATCGTGGCCGAAATGCTCAAGCCCTACGTCTCAGATGATAGCTATCATGTGCTACGTAATCACCAAGCCTTCCAAGGCGAGCATTATTATCACTATATGGGCGCGCCGACAGATTTACGTCTGCAATGGAAAGATGAGCCGTGGTATGATTACGCGGTCAAGCTTGTCGATGAATGGGACGCCCCTGCTTTCGACCCTGATTTCGAAGCCGATAGCCTAGAGAGTTTTGAACCGCTCATGCGCAAAATTTTCCACGATAGTCCAATGCCCTTGTAAGGGGCCATTGTAATGAGAAAATTAGGCGGGCTAGCTCTCCTTTTATTACTGAACGCAGGCGTTTGGGTGAATAGCTTGCGGCCTGCACCGAATGTGAAGGCACGAAATGCAGTTGGTGAAAAAATAGACGTTCAAGTATCTGGTAATTTTAAATATCCTAGACGCCCTGCTCCCCGAACAGCCCGAAGCCGCGGCCAAAGCCGTGCTTGACTTTCTCGCCAAATACCACCCAACGGATGACCCTAGGCGTTCTGAATAAGGCCTAAAAACGCTTCGCCGTAACGCGCATATTTTGTTGGGCCAACACCTGAAACGTCTAGCATCTCTTCTTTGTTCGTCGGTGTCTTGGCCACCATATCCATAAGGGTCGCGTCAGAGAAAACTATATAAGCAGGTTTGCCGATTTCGCGGGCAAGCTCTGTGCGCAGAGCTTTAAGTTTTGCCAAGAGGGATTGTTCATCCTCATTAAGCGCTGTTTCTGCCAATGCCTTACGGGCTTGACGGGCTGTTCTTTGAACGCGCCCAACCGAAAGCTCTTTGCATTCAAACACACCTTGATCGGCGAGAATGTCCAAAGCCCTCGCCTCCAAGGTCAGCGCGCCGTAACGGCTAATATCCATTGAGATAATGCCCGCGCCCACAGCTTGCCGGATAAGCGCTTGAAGATAGGGCTTGCTGTAATCACTCCCGCTCCCAAAGCTTTCGAGATTATCATGTGAGAACTGAACCACACGGTCCGTGGCATTCCCCCGCGCCACAGCAATGACATGGGTTGTTCCAAACCTTTGACCCGTTTGAGATATCGCCCTGAACACCGCCTTGGCAGGCTGGGTTGCGTCAATCATCTCAGGCGGCGAGATACAATTATCGCAATTCCCGCAAGGCTTCGAGTTTTCTCCGAAATAATTTAAGAGGAGTTGCCGTCGACACCCAGACGCTTCGCAATAGCCGAGCAGAGCATCAAGGCGTTTATGTTCTCGCGTTTGATGTTCGCTATCGCTGCCATCATCTGAAATAAATTGCCGCCGCATCCGAATATCATCCAGACCGTAGAGTAAGGCTGTCACGGCTGGGTTTCCATCACGTCCCGCACGGCCAATTTCTTGGTAGAACGCTTCAAGGCTGCCTGGAATATTCATATGATAAACAAAGCGAATATCGGGTTTATCTATCCCCATCCCGAACGCAATTGTTGCTACGATGATAACACCCTCTTCGGCCATAAACCGTTCTTGATTTTCAAAGCGGGCTTCCGCCGACATACCCGCATGATAAGGTAAAGCGTTATAGCCAGCCGCTTTGAGGATATCGGCGAATTTTTCAGTATTCTTACGCGAGAGACAATAAACGATACCCGATTGTCCTTTTGCTGTTTTCATAAACTCTAAAAGCTGGTCACGTCGGTTACGCAAAGGCGAAACCCCAAGCGATAAATTAGGACGATCAAACCCTTGAACAATTGTTCGGCCCTGCCCGCTAAAGAGCTTATCGGCGATATCTTTACGGGTCAGCTCATCTGCCGTCGCGGTAAAGGCCGCCATTCGCGCCTGCGGGAACATATCTTTTAAGCGTTGAAGATCAGCATATTCTGGCCGAAAGGCGGGGCCCCATTTGGAGACGCAATGGGCCTCATCCACCACGAACATAGCGGGGTCCAGAGATTTCATAGCCGACAACATACGCCCTGTCATAAGCCGTTCTGGTGACATATATAAGAGCTTGGCCCCGCCATGGGTAACCGCCTGCCATTCGCTAACATTATCTTCGCGGGACTGGCCCGAATGCAGCGCGCTCACTTTGACCCCGTTCATACGCAAGCCCGCAACTTGGTTGTCCATCAAGGCGACAAGAGGCGATATCACAATGGTCGGACGGTCAAACAACAAAGCTGGCACCTGATAACAGAGCGATTTCCCTGCCCCCGTCGGCATAACGGCTAGTACATTATCGCCCTCGACAAGCGTTGAAATGACCTCTGCTTGCCCCGGCCGAAAAGCATCAAAGCCAAAGGTGTTTTTCAGAACTGATTCAGGGGACTGCATAATCCCTTACTGGCCCTATGATAGTCTCGCCGCAAGACGAACAAATCGTAATCGGGTGATAAGTCTGAGGATAAAGAGTTGACCTCCCCTCAGGCCGCGCACATGAAGCCTATATGAGTCAGGGTAGCGATCAATTTTCGGCATTTCGCCATTCAAGCTATAGCCGCTATTTTATGGCCCGTTTTCTTACGGCTTTTTCTTATCATGCCATAGCCACAGCTATTGGCTGGCATATTTGGGTGGAAACTGAAAACCCATTTTGGCTCGGCTGTATTGGACTTGTTCAATTCGTGCCGGCGCTTTTACTCGTTATTGTAACTGGCGTCGCCACAGACCGTTATAGCCGCCGTATGATTATGGCCTTTGCTATTATAGCTATGGCTGTTTGTAGCCTGACAATTATGGCCATGGCCGCATCGGGCCCCTTTAATCCGGTTTGGGTCATGGTGGTTCTGGCGGGGTTTGGTATTGCCAGAGCCTTTCACTCACCAGCCTCGCAATCCCTTGTTGTCAATCTTGTCCCTCAATCCGAATTTCAAAATGCTGTGGGCTGGGTCACATCTTCATGGCAGCTCGCTAGTATTTTCGGACCCGTTGCGGGTGGTTTTTTGGCCGCCTATTCCAGAACGGGCCCTTATCTGTGTGCCGTGCTTTTACTCATCACAGCCGCAACACTTATTTTGTCCATCGCAAAACCCAATCAAATCATCAGTAAAGAAAAAGTCGATATCAATGTTTTGCTCGGCGGCTTTCGTTATATTTGGAAAACGAAAATTATTCTTGGGGCCATTACCCTTGATTTATTCGCCGTCATGCTGGGCGGCGTAGTGGCGTTACTTCCTATCTTTGCAAAAGATATTTTAGACATGGGGCCGTCAGGTTTGGGCTGGCTACGCGCCGCCCCTGGCATCGGGGCAATTGCCATCGTATTATGGATGACTCGATATCCAATAAAAGACCATGCTGGGATCATTCTTCTGTGTGTCACGGCTCTCTTTGGCGTCGCAACAATTATGTTTGGGATATCCTCCTCGATCTGGCTCTCGCTTCTCGCCCTCTTTCTCGTCGGAGCTTTTGATATGGTTAGCGTGATTATACGGGAAGTGTTGCTTCAACTTTGGACACCTGATGAAGTCCGCGGGCGGGTTAATGCTGTGAACTCTATTTTCCTCATGGCATCTAATGAACTTGGAGAAGCCCGCGCCGGGTTTTTTGCCGCAAAATGGGGCGCAATTATTACCGTTATAGGCGGCGGTATCGCGGCCATTGGCGTGACGGCATTGTCAGGCATCTTATTTCCAAGCCTCAGAAAAATAAGACAGCTCGATAAAGGAAACTAATGCCGCACTTACTGGTCTTGCGAATAAGTTACAGAGAGTGCTAGAGGCGGCAAATGGTTGATAGTTTTGATGATAGCCGCTCTGAAGGCGCAGCGCTTGCGGCCTCTATTGAGGTTGATAAGGACAAACGCGGTAAGGCTCGAACTGTCAAACCCTTGCGCGAATTATGGCCTTTTATTGCCAATTACAAAGGGATGGTCTTTGCCTTCTTTCTCTTCCTCATTCTCGCCGCGGCCATGCAATTATCCATTGGTCTTGCCGTCAAGGTCATCACGGATTGCGGCTTTGTTGGAGAAGCACAATCCACGGCTGATTATTGCTCACGCTTTTCTGTCGGGGATGACAGTAAGATGGGATCATATTTTAAGTTTGCGATGCTTATCGGTATTGGGGCAGCGGTCTTCGGCGCCTTACGATTTTATTTCATTAGCGTCCTTGGACAGCGCGTTATCGCGGATATTCGTAAAGCCGTTTATGATAAGCTCACGCGCTTATCCCCTGAATTTTTCGAACGTGTCCACACAGGAGAAGTTCTCTCACGTCTAACAACTGATACAACACTGATTGAGTCAGTCATTGGATCCTCAGTCTCCTTTGCGATCCGCTCTATTGCGACCAGCATCGGCTCATTAATCATCATGTTCTTTATAAGCTGGAAACTCACCTTGCTCGTGCTTTTGATTGGACCCGTTATTATTGTGCCAACAATGTTAATTGGCCGACGTATCCGCACACTTTCACGCTCTAGCCAAGACAATCTCGCGACAGCATCATCACGCGCAGGTGAAAGCCTAGGGGCTATTCAAACGGTTCAGGCCTTTACGCGCGAAGATAAAGAACGTCGCGATTTTTCTAATGCCGTTGAAAACACCTTCACCGCGCATCGCAAACGCTTATTGATACGCTCCCTTATGACTCTCATTATTTTTGGTCTGGGCATGACCGGAATGGTCGGTGTATTCTGGTATGGCGCGCATGAAGTTCAACAATTCAAGGCCTCGGGCGGCTCAACTGGCATGACAAGCGGCGATATATTTGCTTTTGGGATATATGCCTTTAGTGTTGTCTCTGGCGTGGGTTTCTTAACGGGTACATGGACAGAACTTTTACGCGCCTCAGGCGCGACTGAACGCGTGATGGAGCTATTGGCGGAAGAGCCGATTATTACAGCGCCTGCAAACCCAACGACACTCAACGATGCCAAAGGTATAATTACATTTGAAGATGTGAATTTCGTCTACCCGTCACGTCCAACCGAACAAACATTGGACAGTATCAGCTTTAATATTCATGCCGGCGAAACTGTTGCTCTGGTTGGGCCATCAGGGGCTGGTAAATCGACAATTTTCCAAGTTTTATTGCGCTTCTATGACACCCAATCTGGTTCTGTCACCATAGACGATGTCCCAATCACGGATCTTTCCCCGCAAGATTTACGGCGGCAATTTGCAATCGTACAGCAAAACACACCGCTATTCTCTGGCTCGGCTATGGACAATATTCGTTATGGCCGAGAGGGAGCAAGCGATGCAGATGTCATCAGCGCGGCCAAGTCCGCCTTTGCTCATGAGTTTATTGAAAAACTTCCTGAAGGCTACGAGACTGACTTAGGCGAGTCCGCTGTCACGCTCTCAGGCGGACAAAGACAGCGCGTCGCCATTGCCAGAGCTATCCTGAGAGACGCGCCCATCCTCCTGCTCGATGAGGCGACTAGCGCGCTTGACGCTGAAAGCGAACGTGCCGTCCAAAAAGCCTTTGAGGACATGTCCAAAACCAAAACAACTTTGGTAATTGCCCACCGCCTCGCGACAGTCCTAAAGGCAGACCGTATTATCGTTATGGATGAAGGCAAAATAGTCGAGACAGGCACGCATAAGCAGCTGTTGAAAACGGGCGGTCTTTATGCGCGCCTCGCTGAATTGCAATTTAATTCAGACGCGGGTCTATAATTCTAATAGCCTTAGTTCAGTTATGGGGCTTGGTTGAGTCTCTAATAATCAAATCATGTATCATGCAATATGACTTTGACCGCTCATCCGAACCAGGCGGAGTTATGAGCAATTCAGCCGCGCGGTACCCCATTTCATAAATAGGCTGTTTTATTGTCGTAAGTTGTGGCCATAATATACGGGCCAGCGGTGTATCATCGAATCCTGTTACGCTGATCTGGTCTGGGACTGAAAGACCTTGTCTAGCTGCGACTGACACAACGCCCGCCGCCATATCATCATTACTGGCAAATATTGCACTTGGTTTACGCTTGCCCTTTAATATTTTCGTGGCAGCATCAACACCTGACTTAAAGGTAAAATCACCCTGTGCCATCCATGATGGATTCACATTAAGATTATGGGCGGATAAAGCCTGTTCAAATCCTTTATATCTTTGACCTGAGGAACTGTGACGCGGCGGCCCTTTAATGAAGCCTATGTCCTTGTGACCCAGACCAATTAGATATTCCGTCATTTCGCGCGCGGCCTGAACATTATCCATCTTCACACAAGACACGCCTTCAATTTCATAGGAGGGCGCTACAGGTACAAAATCAATATTAAGGCGTTTGAGGATTTTAAAAATTTCAGGACTATCACTAAATGGCGCTGTCAGGATAATCCCGTCAACAGGAAGGCGTTCTAGGCGGCGTTCAAAATCATCGCTGATATGGGAACTCGTCATATCAAACGCTTCGACAACAAGATGATAGCCATTCTCACGGCAGGCTTCGATAGCGCCGGCTTGTAGATTAGCCAGATAGTTGGGGCTGGACGACCCAAACATCATGGCAATCAAATAAGACTTAGAACTGGCGAGGCCCCGCGCCGCAAGGTTAGGCGAATATCGTAGCTCTTTGGCCACAGCCATAACTTTTTCGCGCGTTTTCACCGCAACATTTGGCTCATTATTGAGAACCCGAGAAACGGTCTTCATTGAAACGCCAGCTTGTTTGGCGACATCTGTAATTGTTGCTTTCATCATCCACTCGCCTACGACGCGAATTCTCTCTACGCTAGATGTTGCCCACCATCAACCGTTAGCATTTGCCCTGTAACAGACTCAGCACCGAGTAAATAAAGAGCTGCGCCTAACAAATCTTCAGGTGATGAACCTTTGCCTAAAAGTGTTGAACTGGATTCCAACTTAAATTCGTCTTCTGTCTGAGCTTTATTCTGTAATGTGGGCCCCGGCCCTATGGCATTGACCCGAATGTGCGGCGCCAAGGATTGCGCCAAAGTTTTGGTCGCCGCATAGAGGGCCGCTTTAGAAACACCATAGGTAAAATAAGACGGGTCTGGGTTTAGGACGCGTTGATCAACCATATTGATAATTGATCCAGATGCTCCATCAGGGAGCTGCGTTGCAAATTGTTGAGCTAATCTTAGAGGCGCGCGTAAATTGACGCTCATATGATAGTCAAAATCCATATTTGAAAAGGTTTTCGCGTCATCATTCTCAAATGTCGATGCATTATTGATAAGCGCCGTCAAAGGGCTGCCCAAAGCCTGACTGGCACGGCTCAGTAAACTCTCCAGATCTTGCGGAACGAAAAGATTGGCTTGTACCAGCGCGGCTCTACCGCCCTTGCTCGTTATCTCTTCAGCTAGGGTCTCAGCTCCATGTTTGCTGCGATTATAATGGATAGCGACAGCCCAGCCTTGCGCGGCCAGACCGCGCGCTAAATGCGCGCCAACCCTTGCGCCTGCGCCAGTTATCAGAACGGTTTTCATGAGCGTCTAACGCGGGCCCGTTCCCCGCATGAAGGACGCCGAACCTCTACACAGGAAAGCCCAGGAAGCTTAGACTCCAGCCGCTCGAATATCCACTTTGCAATTTGTTCCAAAGCGGGCTGGTCTAGCCCGTCAACTTCATTTAAAACCGAATGATCTAAAGGCTTAATGATATCTTGGATAATTTGGTCGATTTTCCAGAGATCACGTATCCAGCCTTTATCTTCTTGAGCGTCACCTTCTATTCTAACAGTGCCAGCAAAACTATGGCCATGAATTTTTTTGAATAGATCATTTGCGTCAGCATGCCCAAAATAATGGGCTGCTTCAAATTGGAAGTCTTTTTCTATTTCAAATGTAAGGTTCGAGGCCATTAAAGACGGCTTTTACATGACACGGCTTACAAGCGCCAGCATGTAAAGAACATATCCGATAAAGAAAACAATACCTATCATTTTGCCAATAGGCTGACGCCTTAGAACGAAGAGCAATAAAGCGGCAGAAGATGCCAACATCACCCAAACATCAAAGGCCAGTAGCTTTTCGTCAATTTTGACGGGGCCTGCCAAAGCCGAGGCTCCCATAACCGCAAAGAGGTTAAACACGTTTGATCCTAAAACATTCCCAATTGCGACCTCGGAATGGCCGCGATAAGAGGCGACAATCACAGTAGCTATCTCTGGCAATGATGTCCCAATAGCGACGATCGTTAGGCCGATAATCGCATTTGAAATATTCATCGCTTCAGCAATGATCACGGCGTTATCAACGATTAATTTACCGCCGAAAACAAGCCCTATGATACCAATGACCACAAAGGCGAATGATAATAGGACATTGGTCGGAAGACCATCTTTGCCTTCATCTATTTCTGTCATCTCATCGAGAATAGGGTCGTGGACGCCTGAGCGCGCAAGACGAAACATATAAAGCAGATAAGCCAGTATACCGCCAAATAAGATCGCGCCTTGCGGAAAGCCCATCGTGTGGCCGCTAGCTGTAAAGGCAAGGAGGATAAAGAGTATCGTTGCAACAATGCATATCAGGGTATTTCGCGCGACCCCCGCCATATTAGTCGGTATGGCCATAATCATTGCTGGCAAACCGAGAGCGAGCAAAACATTGGCTATATTAGAGCCTATGACATTACCCGCCGCGAGATCGCCCGCGCCTTTCAAAACCGATTGCACGCCAACAACAAGTTCAGGCGCAGATGTCCCGAAAGCCACAATGGTCAGGCCAACAATAAGGGAGGGCACGCCCCAATGACGTGCTAGCGCCGCAGCGCCGCGGACCATCCAGTCCCCAGCAATAATGAGGATAACAATACCAATTATAAGGAGAAATAGCGGGACGAGCATGTCCGTTATAAGCCTCTAATCAAAGCGCTTATATTCGAGGATATTTAGCCCTCCAAAAACAAGTGCGATGAGACCAAAACAAAATAAAGCCGGATCAACAGAGAAGCCAAAAACATTCATTCCGCCAGATAAAATAAGTTCAAACATGGAAGGACCCTAACCTTAAAATGCCAATTTTTCGGCTCTATAAACTGCTTTGTTGTAAAGGCCAAGCGTCTTGACGCCACATCCTCACAAAGGTTTAAAAGCTGCTAAAAATGTTGAAATGAATTTAATCTACTGCTCGTTCCTATCAGATTGGCACGTACGGTCCAAACATTGTCTGATTTTCTGAACCTTTCCATCTTCGGATTTCACCGAAAAACCTGACTTGGACATGGACCAATTCGTAGTAAAGCCGCCTGTCCTTCTCTTGCTTCGACGAATGCAATTATTTTGTCGCGATGTTGCGGTATACTCCCGCACCAAGGCCCTGCGCAGCTTGTTTCAATATCAACAAGATATCGGGTTAGTGATACATCTTGGCTTGGATTATTCGCAAGTGAATAACCTTCGAAGACGGTCTTTGTGATTCTAGGCGGTCTGGGCTTAAACTGATTTTCCGGATGACTCTTAATGACGTCTTCCAGATGATGTATGTCTTGCTTTGGCTTTGCTGAACTGCCGACAAATTGACCAACTAATATATGATAAGTCTTTTCGCTGGCTTTGGCGGCTTCTAGGGTCTTGATTAAGTCGGGCCGAGCGCAGCTAAGCGCAAAAGCGCTTTCAGTCAGCAAAAGACAGCCTAACAAAGCTGATAATATAAGCCGAACTCTCATAATACAAGCAGGCTAATAGGGTCGTATGCAAAGAGCAATAGGCCCGCACAGCTTTCAGTCAGCTAAGTCAATCGGCATTTAACCAAAAATATTATCTGGACGTCTTTGTATTAAAATCAATGATAGATTTAACGAGCTGAGTCGATGGTAAAGGGTCAGCTTCGGATGCGGAAACATCCATCCATAAATCAGCAAGTAGACCAGCCTCATCTTTAGATGATATGTTCAACGCTGCAACCCTATCGAGAATATCTTCTTGCTGAGTAATGAGACTATCCTCACGCTCTGCCATTTCTTGGTCAATGGTATTATCACTACCCGGAACGTGTTGACCACATTCTAAGAGCTTTAAAGATAAAAGCTTATATTCAGATTTTAAGTTTTGAAGGGTTTGGGGTTCTGCTCCCCAGCTATTTATATTTGCGCCATTTTGCAAATTTGCACGTGTTTTTAAGTTTGTTGTGGATGTGGTCACTTTGACGTCCTTTTAAATCCTGGCCCCAGGTTAAAATTTATGTCCCACATTAAGGTAAAATATATGCGCTCAATTCACTAACAAAAGTTTAACAAACAAACTTAATAAGTGTATTTTTTACATAACTCATCCAGTTAACAAATATAAACAAAGACTTAAGGAAATAAGCAAACTCAAACCAGCACACGTTTCTTCCCATTGATTTAAACCCATTGGCCTGTCATTCTGTTGATATGTCAGTCCCCTTCTCCATACTCGATCTTGCTCGCGTTATAGAAGACGGTGATATCACGCAAAGTTTCAAAGAATGTGTGAGTACCGCACAAATTGCAGAAAGCCTTGGTTATAACCGCGTTTGGTATGCTGAGCACCACAATATGATAAGCGTGGCCAGCTCGGCGACCTCTGTGCTCATCGCGCATATTGCGTCAAAAACCAAAACTATACGGCTAGGCTCTGGCGGCATAATGCTCCCCAATCATTCACCTCTAACCATTGCCGAACAATTTGGGACTCTGGCCACGTTACATCCAAACCGTATTGACCTCGGACTTGGCCGCGCGCCAGGGGGTGACCGCAACGTTATTCGTGCCTTACGTAAAGACGGCCCTGCCGCCGCACAGCGCTTCCCGCAAGATGTTATGGAATTGATGTCCTATCTAGCTAAACCCGATGAAGATGCCCCTTTATCTGTGCGCGCTATACCTGGTGAAGGGACCGAGGTTCCTGTCTGGATACTCGGCTCATCCTTGTTCGGCGCGCAACTAGCGGCCCATCTAGGATTGCCTTACGCTTTTGCCTCACATTTCGCGCCGCAACATCTTGTCCAAGCCGCAGAGACTTACCGCCGCGAGTTCAAGCCCTCGCAATATCTGGATAAGCCCTATTTCATGATGGCCGTAAATGTCTTTGCCGCCGAGACCGAAGACGAAGCGCAATATCATTTCTCAACGCTCATCCAAGCCTTTATCGGTATCATTACAAATAACCGGGGGCTTATCCCTAAACCAAAAGACAACCTAGAGGTTCCCGCCCAAATCGAGCCACATGTGCAGGCTATGCTCCAAGGCAGCGCCGTGGGCAGCCCCGAACAAGTCGCTGAGCGACTCTCCGTATTTCAAGAGCAGCTACGGCCCGATGAATATATCATCTCTATGCCCTTTTATGATCACGCCGCGCGGTTAAAATCCATGGAACTCACCATGGGCGTACAGGAAAAGATTAAGGCTTTAGCTAAAGCCTCCTAAAGTATTAAATGGAGTAACTAAAAGACGGCTACTCACCAGGATAAAACTTTAACTGATAATAATTTACGTTATTCATAGTTATATTCTCAGCCCCAAGATGTAGAGGACTCATCTGCCTCAGCAAACTATATATTTCTGAAGGATGTCCAGATTCAGTATCGGCGTCCGCAGCAATTACCCCATCAACATATAGTCTGATAAGTGGCCTATCTACTCTATACCCGTTAATCCCTAAATTTATTTCATGAAACCCAACTGACAGAGGCGATGTTGTTAATGTCTCAGTCACAGGAGATGATGTGACATCGACACCTGTAATTTCCCATCTTAATGACCGATCAGTTTCTAAGGTTAACTTAGAGGTACCTTCTTTGTGAAACAATATTTTTTGCTCTGAAACAGTTTCAGGTACAGATATATCAAATTCAAATGTGAAGTCTTTACTGGTTACATCGAGGCGAGGGTCATTCATACTTAGATCCGCATTAAATGTTACAGGACCAGTGATTTGAGTGGGTATATACGGAATGCGGCTGATGGTTTTCCTTGCTGTTTCAAGTTCTGCCGCAAGTTGATCAACGATTGTAGAATTATTTCCTGCGATGGAAGGAAAACCGAAAGGCGTTTGCTTAATATCAAAAAGCGCATAAGCATTAGGGTGAGTTTCTGGAGCCCGCCTTTCATGTTTAACTAACCGTAAGTTATCTTTAAGGATGCCGTAACTTTTATCCCCAAATTCATCATCTGATCTTGTATTTCCAGGAATATGTGTTTCCCATATAATAGGGTCATGAGGTATAATCCTATCATCAAACAAAACTTGACGTTTACTGCGGCCTTCAATTTCAGGATTGAGAGCTTCAGTATTTTCATATCCGGCAACATCTAATAAAGTTGGCAACAAATCATACATACTCACAACACTTTGATTACTCGTGTTTGGTAAAATTTCAGCTGGCCAATGCGCTACGAGAGAGACTTTCAGCCCGCCCTCTAAAAGGGCTCCTTTATTACCATTCAAAGAGGGTGAATCATTTCTAACAGAACTTACACCGCCATTATCGCTGGTAATCAGAATAAGAGTGTCGTCATATTGCCCAGTATCTTTCAGAACTTGAACAATGTCGCCAATTTGTTGATCAACACTATACATCATTGCTAAAAGCTTACCACGATCAGTAGATAGGTCGAAATTCGTTTGAGAATTATCAAAACTTTCAGGTGGAGACCAAGGGAAATGTGGCGTCAAAGGCCAATAATTAATAAAGAAACCATTTGGTGAATTGGCATTATCTCTAATGAAGTTTTCGACCATTTCTCCATATTCGTAATCAATATAATCAATATCTTTCACATATTGGTGTGTCTCGGTTGTAAATTCAAACTCTCCACTCCACCCCCGAGTTAAACCTGTAGTTCTGTGTATTGCAAATTTATCGAATCCAAGAGCAGCATGACGATAGCTTTCATAGACACTACCAACATGCCATTTCCCGTAATGAGCTGTGACCTTTCCCATCTCTTTCATCATAAGACCAAGCTGAGGAATATTGTTAGGCAGGCCGTTAGAATTTCCATTCCGCTGAGTGCGACCAACAGCTCCCCCTACCCATGAACCCAACGCACCGAAGGCCATAGGGTTTCGACCCGTTAAAAGACTGACTCTTGAAGGGGAACAAATACTGGAACCTGTGTAAAAATTTCTAAGTAGTTTACCGTTTGAACGTATGTCATCCATATTCGGAGTCTCGGCATCTGGCGCAACTAACAATTCATTATTGAAACCAAAATCGGAAAAATCGGCATCATCCAAAAGAATAACCATTATATTTTTGACAACCGCCCCAAAACCAGCTGGCGGGGATATAGTCAAGATAATGGACTCGGAGGTAACATTTCCCGCGCTATCTTCTGCTATAGCTATACATTCAATGGAAATGTCTGCACTGACCATAGGTGCGGTAAATATTCCGTTAGAATATTCGCCTCCATTATCACATGCGATGCTCGGTATTAGATTATTATCGCGGTCATCCGTAACAGAAACCGTAAATTCAATCGTTTCATTAGAGAGTAGAGAAACACGCGCAAACCGAAACGTAATATTAGGCGGTGTTGTATCCAACACTGGCGGTGGCGCATCCATAGCAGAAGGTGGCGCATCCATATCAGAGGGTGGCGCATCCATAGCAGAAGGTGGCGCATCCATAGCAGAAGGTGGCGCATCCATAGCAGAAGGTGGCGCATCCA
>CAYYMI010000010.1:0-56689 GCA_964472905.1 uncultured Hellea sp.
TCACGGCGATGATTTTTGTATGGCGGCCTCGTCGCATTCCCACAGTTACATCCGTACACGAGTCGATTTCAATACTCGCTAAATGCAGTGGTCAGGCCCCGCCATAAAGACCCGGCACAGGTTTGGTCGTAACTCCAAACTGCTCAGTCTCATCGTCTGACTGCTACAAACCTACGCGATTGCTTGTCCTCGTGCATTTTTCGTAAAACGAAAATTGCACTAACAGTCAGAACACATCGGGACTTTAATCCGATGATGCTGATTGTATAACACAGCCCGAGTTTATGAGGATTGATCTTTTTTATATCGTCATTGCAAGACCTCGTAGTGCATTTTGCTACGCAAATTGCACGATGCAATCCATCTCCCGATATTCGCCAAACTTAACCATGGTATTTATGGAAGCGCCTCACGATGGATTACAAGAACAGGTCTTGTAATGACGGGGAGAGTGGATGGCTAAAATCAAGATACAGCCAATTGTAATCTTGCCTTTCCGGAACCTTACGACAATCGGGCTAAATTGAGATGGCCAAATCCTTAATTATATGAGGGGCCTAATTGTGATTGCGGTTTAATTATGGCTGGGTTTTCCTAACCAGTTTCTAAAATTCCTGTCACTTGTCGTCGGAGTAAACTCAGGACAGTGTTGCCGGGCTTGGGGGCGAGCATGACACAGGAGAGATCATCATGCCTAGCACATTTAAAACCATACTGACCCTAACTTCAGCGCTGGCCATTGCAGGCCACGTTTACGCCCAAGATAAAATTCAAGACAGCAACACAGAGCTTAAATCCTATGGGTCAGCCTCTGAAACATCCGTAAGAGGGACATCGGCCAGTGATATGTTTAGCGAGTCAGATATTGATAAGGACGGGCTTTTGGACCGGGATGAATTTGTGGCCTATGCCGCCACGCAATCACAAGCGGGGGATAAGCTTTTCGGCGGCTTGCTTTTATCAGGTGATTTTGACAATCAATTTAATGCCTATGATTATAATGCGGATGGGTTTTTAACGGCCGAAGAAATGAAAGCGCCTCAGCTTGGCCAAAGATTAGAGGGTGAGGGTTCTGAGACCCAGACTCATGATGAGCTTGCTTTGGAGGGCGAAAACTAATCTGAAAAAATCAAACCCGGTAGAGCTCCACGAATGAAGCGCTACCGGGTTCTCATCCTACCGAAACGGGGGGTTTAGGTAGAATCCACATTAGGCGGGAGACCTTATATTTCCATGCTGAACTGAAAATGAACAAAATGTCCGAAAAGGTTAACGCTCTCGGCCAAGTGTTAAGACGGTAATTTAGGCGACGCCCGTACTGCCAAAACCGCCAGCCCCGCGCGCTGTATCAGAAAGTTCTGTCACCCGTTCAAATTCGGGCTGGGTGATGGGCGCGATGACCATCTGGGCAATGCGCTCTCCGCGGTTAATGGTAAAGGCTTCATCTCCGTGATTAATCAGCAAGACTTTGACTTCGCCGCGATAATCCGCGTCAATTGTGCCGGGCGTGTTCAGGCAGGTTATGCCGTGTTTATAGGCCAAGCCAGAGCGCGGACGGATTTGGGCTTCATAACCAGCGGGCAGGGCCATAGCCATGCCTGTCGGGACGAGGGCGCGTTCGCCCGGCTTTAACACCATCGGCGCATCAGCAGGCAGAGCTGCGCGAAGATCAGCGCCAGCGGCCAGCACAGTTTCATATTTAGGCAGCTCTAAATCACCAAAGTGATCGAGTGTTTTAATTTCAACACGTAATGACATTGATGTTTACGCGCGCTCGACCATCATGCGTTTGACATCTGCGATGGCTTTGGCCGGGTTTAGCCCTTTGGGACAGACATTGGCGCAATTCATGATCGTGTGGCAGCGGTAAAGCTTGAACGGATCATCTAGCTTGGCCAGGCGCTCCTCTTTGGCGTCATCCCGGCTATCCACCAGCCAGCGATAGGCTTGGAGTAATGCGGCGGGGCCTAAGTAACGATCGCCGTTCCACCAATAGCTGGGGCAAGAGGTCGAACAAGAGGCGCAGAGAATACACTCATAATAGCCATCAAGCTTGTCACGGTCTTCGACCGTCTGTGTGTATTCAGTTGTCGGTAGGGCCGTGGACGTATGAAGCCAAGGCTCAATCGAGGCATATTGCTTATAGAAATTTGACAGATCAGGCACGAGGTCTCGCACGACAGGCATATGAGGCAGAGGCGATATTGTAATCTCTTTACCCGCCACTTCGTCAATCGCTTTGGTACAAGCGAGCGTGTTACGGCCACCAATATTCATCGCGCAAGAGCCGCAAACGCCTTCACGGCAAGAGCGGCGGAAGGCGAGCGTTGGGTCAATTTCATTTTTGATTTTAAACAGCGCGTCCAGCACCATGGGTCCGCAATCATCCAAATCGATTTGGTAAGTATCCCAATATGGGTTTTTGCCATCCGAAGGATCGTAACGATAAATCTTAAACGTCTTAACCCGCGATGATGTTGCCCCATCTTTTGACTTGAGGGCAGGCCAAGCCTTGCCAGATGTCACTTTGGAATTTTTGGGTAAGCTGAGCTGTACCATGAACGAGTCCTCGATTATTCGAGGGTTTTATAGGGGGAAGCAAAAACAGAAGCGACAAAAAAATTTCGTCAATTTGTCGCTTCTTTAGACCGTCTAGCTTTGGCGAGCTGGTGTCTCCGTCTGGGTTTGCGTCAACCCATACCAATCCATATGACGGGTCAGATACATGGTGCCAGCGATAGCCACAAAGCTTGTCAGCGCGCCTAGCATTAAGGCGAAATCCTGCATCCGCATGAGGCTATAAAGAAGGCCGTAAACACAGAGGAAAACAAGACCTGTCCGGGCAATATATTTTTTGTGCCCAAAGACTGCGCCAGCATATCCTGCCGTCGCCGTAATGGTGAGGCCAGAAGCGATGATGAAGGCGCCTGTAAACCCGATACGTTCCGCAAAGGCGAGGAGCAAGAGATAGAATATACTCTGCGCCAATCCGATTAAAATATATTGTCCTGGATGAACGCGCACGCCGACGATCACTTCAAACAAAAAATAGGCCAGAAAGACGAGACCAATAAACATAACCGCATATTTCAGAGAGCGGTTGACCGTTTGATAAGGGTTATCCGTATTGACGAATTGAACGGTCATGATTTTATCCGGCGCTGTTAACGCGGCGAGAGAATGCGCTTTACCATGGGCGCGAATACCGCGGCGCAGATAAGGCACTGACCAATTGGCTGAAAATGCGGTTTTGCTGACGTCTCTATTATTGGGCGGAAACCCACCTTCAAAACCTGGGTCGCCCCAATCGGCGCCTATGTTAACAGAGGTGGATTGCGCAAAAGGCGTCACGCCTATGCGTTTCGCCCCGCCTATATTGAGCAAGACACTCACAGTGAACGCCTCATCTGAGAGGGCGAGATCTCCGATAGGAACCGACAGATAGGTTTGAGCCTTGGAGTGGTTCAGCCAGCCATATTTTTTGTATCCGTCCGAGGATTGAACTCTGGCACGATACTCACGCCCCGTTTCACCCCTTTGAGGGGCTTTAAGATAAACCGCAGGTGTAGAGATCGCGGGTAAGGAATTAGCAAAACTAGCCGGTTCAAATTTTCGAATATCACCGCCCGGCAATAATAGCTCAACATCTGTCTTAAGCCCTCTGACATCTGAGAGGGCCATGACAATTTTGGCGCGGCTCCAATCTATATCTATGCCGGGCGTCTGCGTTTTTGAGGGCCGTTTTTTAAACTCGCCCTTTAAGATGCCTTCACCTTGATAGGTCGGGACTTTAAAAAGTGAGCGCTTACGTATCGTCGTTTCAATTTTTGAAAACTCAGCCTCGCCCGTATCAGCGAAGACAATATAATGCCCACTTTCAAAAACGACGCCTTTGCTATCGGTTTGAATATAGGGGGCTGTTAAAATTGGCCCGCTTATATATTGCTCCCCGCCATAACGCTCTGAGACTTCGCGTGTCACCTCACTGGCGCGGTTAGAGCGTTCATAGCTGATATAGGACATAAACATGGCCGGTATCCCCATTACGAGAACTAACGCGCACACGATGATAAGTTTTAAGCCTAATGACCCTTTGGGTATGCGGCTTGGAAATTTGACTGAAATTTCAGACATAGCTCTCTCCATCTATTCAAAAATTGAGAGCCTGTGGTGATGATAGAGTTTGGCGAGACTTAGCCAAATCGTGGTCAAAGCAAGGTGATTAAAAGACTATTCGGCGACTTGCAGATAGGTTTCGTTATCTTTGAGGCTATCTCCCTCAAACCGCGAATCTGGGAGATCTATTTGATAAATATTACGGGTCTGAACATGTATTTCTTCTTGAAAAAGAAATTTAAGATCATTGACGCTGCAGCCTAACATATCGCTCACATCGGTTAATATTTGAGTGCGTTTGGGAGCTTTAGAATGTTTGGCGGCATTTAGGGCATCTTGGATAAAGTCTGAACCTACACAGCTCTCCCGTGAGATAAATTCGTCAGAGTTACAGCTGTCAATTATGCATTTAAAATGCACTTTATTCCCCAATATCTCCCACATCTTGTACGTTAATGGATCGTGTACAGATATTTATAAATCATACTTAGATTGATTAGGGAACCTAAAAATCAAAAAAACTATAATTTAACAACCTACTTGGGATATGAAATTCATGTTCACAACTTTTAGGCATTCAATTTGAGTCTAGATATCGCGGTCTTTAAATTCTGGTGCGCGTTTTTCCAGAAATGATTTTACCCCCTCCATGCAATCTTCACTGACAAAGGCTTTTTGCAACATCGCGCTTTCCATGATGTGCATATCATATGGCGCGTCATTTAAAGACCCATGGGCCAGCATAGAGGCGCGCAAGAGCTGTTTATTATTGGACGTGCTTGTCGGAGAACAATTGATGGCGATATCGCGGGCGACCTCAAGCGAGCGCGGCAAGACATCTTCCGGTTCACAAAGCTCAGAGACTAATCCCGCATCATAAAGTTCTTGAGCCATCATGATCTGGCCTTTCAAAATCCATTCATGGGCTTTGGCAAAACCGACAAGCCTTGGCAGGAACCAACTGGCCGCGCCGTCAAAGACAATACCTCGGCGCGCAAAGGGGAAAGCGAATTTTGATTTCTTGGAGGCTATGCGTAAATCCATTGCGAGTGTCATGGTCGCGCCGATACCTACAGCCGCGCCGTTAATCGCCGCAATAATCGGCGTATCGCACTCAAATATCGCGAGGTTCAAAATCCCGCCTGCATCACGGTTCACCCCGTTCACAGCCGGAGCACCCATACCACTATCAAGATTGGCTCCGCCAAAGCCGCCCGAAATATCCGCGCCTGCACAGAACGCCCGTCCCGCGCCGGTCACAACAATCACTCTGACGGAGGGGTCTTTATCGGCGGCCTGAATAGACTCGAGCAAAGCGGTGTGAAGCTCCATATTATAGGAGTTCATCGACTCGGCTTTATTCATGGTCAATAAGGCTACCGAGGGGACTTGTTCATCCCGCGTGACTAAAACTAATGACATCTCTAATCCTTATAATTTTCTAGATGGGTTGGGCCAATACTCCATTACAATGCCCATATATTATTATGGCACTATGGCGCACCAAATACACGCCGTAATATTTCACTTGTACGTTTGGCAGGGTTCTCGCGGATCGCTTTTTCTTCCTCGCCGATATAATAAAACACCCCTTTAAGACCGTAATCCACACCATGCCTAATTAGATCATTGCGCGCATCGCCCAATTGAGGGCCGAAAGGTATATTATTTAAGTTTCCACTCACCTGATCGACGATCTGTAAAGCCCCTGTCTGGTTCAGAGCGTTTTCCATAATAGGCGCGAAGAGTTGTCCAAGTTTGGTGCTCGTGCGGTCGGCTAAATATTGCGTCGCGGCATTATCAGGACCGCGCACAATATTGATAGCGTCCGGTATTGTGAGATCCCGAATAGCGCCAAGGAAAATATCCTTAGCCACAGGCGCGGCTTTCTCTGCGCCGCGATTAAGCTGCTGCTGTAATTCCACCAAGAGGCCATCAGCCCCCAGAGGTTTGAGATAACCTTGTACATCCTGCAATACCTTTGGCAGGGGTATGCGCACGAGACTATTGCCGAGAAATCCGTCAAGGACCCCCACATTGGAAATCGCATTTCCCACGCCATTATCCAGTGCGGCGCGAATCCCGCTCGCCGCATCGGCTTGGGTTAATCCGCTAAAGCCGCCAAGCACGCCATTAATGACAGCGGGGTCGAGGGTTTCACAGGCTGTCAGGCCGCTTCCTGCAAGCCCGAGCAAAATAAAGCGTCTGTTGAATAGGGGCATATCTAATCTCTTAATTATCATTTGACGGGGGCCCATTTAAACGGTCTTAAAGTTTAAACGCCGCATTCAAGCTAACATCCGATTCAAGCCAACGCAAATGAGTACACATATAAACAGTTTCAAACTTTTTGCGATAACGTCGCTGACCATGGTGGCCTTTGCGGCTAATTCTGTTCTCAATCGATTAGCCTTGACCGATCACGATATCGGGCCTTGGAGCTTTACAGCCATTCGGTTTATCTCGGGCGCCATAATCTTAGCCATCATAGCTCAGCCAAAACTCGCCTATAAGGCGGGGAACTGGCGCTCGGCCTCGGCCTTGTTTCTATATGGCAGTTTATTTTCATTTGCCTATTTGATGTTATCGGCGGGTACGGGCGCGCTCATCCTCTTTGCCGCCGTCCAAATCACCATGATTGCAGGCGGCCTTTTGGCGGGGGAGCGGCTCAGAGCCATTCAATGGGCGGGGACCATAATTGCCGTGCTCGGCTTGATTTATCTGATGAGCCCTAGCCTTGAAACGCCGCCGCTTATGGGTGCTCTCATGATGATGGGCGCAGGCATTGGTTGGGGCCTTTATTCTTTAAGAGGCAAATCAGCAGGAGACCCTGTGGCGAAAACGGGCGGGAATTTCATCCGAACGGCTTTGATCTGTCTTATCATCTCTCCCTTGGTATTCATGCTTTTACCGGAAACCGAAATGACCACCAAAGGCGTGTTATTAGCGCTTACCTCAGGGGTGGTCACATCGGGATTAGGCTATGTCATTTGGTATATGGCGCTCAAGGATTTAACGGCCATCCGCGCGGGCATCGCCCAATTAACCGTCCCCGTCATCGCCGCGATTGGCGGCATGATATTCATCAGCGAACCCATGACATGGCGTTTTACGATTACGGCCTTGGTGATTTTAGGCGGGGTTGGCGTTGCGACGATGACGAAGAATGCGTGAGCCGACTAAAGTAGATAAATTAAAAAGCTTTTGAATGAAGCCGTGTTTTATCAGGAACTTACAGGATAGCCAATATCGATTAAATCATTCACTAATTTTGCATATTCGATGGCTGGATTCATGGACCGTGCTAATTCACTTGTCATAGGTTTATGCTGATACACAGCTGAGATTTTGTCTAAGCTAGATGACATTTCATAGTATTCATGAACAAATTTTTCATATGATGTCTCATCTCCATTCAAATCTTCAAGTAGAAAAAAGCTATCAGGGTTTAACTCGTTATCGGGAATAGGACTTTCCCAATGAGATTGGTTTCCCCTTTGCCAGCAACAAAAACTAACATTATTGGGAGAAAAGGCTGGCTCTTGGGAAGCTTCAACAAATTCCTTAGGAATGCCTGAATAAAAATCATCAGCTGACTTTCCATGAATAGGATACTCGTGTGAGAAACCTTTGATAAAACAGCCATATGAACTGAAAAGAGCAAAAAAGTATCTCCAGAACCATTCCTGATAGACCCCATTTCCTCCCCTTCTCCCCAATTTGAGTCATATGAATAATATCGATACTCCCACTCAGGTGAATAGATTGCGTCTAATGTAGCTAAAGATTGCATAAGCAATCTAAGGGACTTGGAATGAGGTAAAGTTTGAGGAGTTATCATGCATTATTTGTCAATTGCAATTAAGATACAGTCAAGAATATAAAGTGAATGCTTTTATATTATCTGTGAAAAATAAAAGACTTAAATGTCTCATATATTCTTTAACCTCCCCCGCCTATAAGGCCTCATGTTTAAACGCGTTTCGACATTTTTTCGGATGATGCGCACGGGCTGGGTTTTAGCACGGCATGACGCCCTTGTTCCCAAGGAATATGTGGGTGCGGTCCCGCTCCCTGTGCGGATGCTCGGCGGCGTGTCGCGGGTTTTTGCTATTCGCGGCCGCGCGGATAATCCGGGTGAGCGCTTTGCCAATGCGCTGGAAGCCCTTGGTCCTGCTTATATCAAATTTGGGCAAATTCTGTCTACACGCGGCGATATGCTCGACCCTGTCTTTGTCAAAGGTCTCTCGCGCCTGAAAGATAATGTCCCGTCCTTTCCGATGGAAAAGGCCGAGGACATGCTCAAAACGGAATGGGGCGCGCCGTGGCAAGAGAGACTAAGCTCGCTCTCTCCGCCCATTGCCGCCGCCTCGGTCGCGCAGGTCCATAAAGGCGTGTTGAAATCTGGCGAAACCGTGGCCGTGAAAATCCTGCGCCCGAATATCCAGAAACATATGCGCAATGATATGGATGTACTCCATATGGTCTCTGGCTTGGCCGAATTTTTTGTCCCCGACAGCAAACGGCTTGGCCCCAAAAAATTCGTCGAGACGGCAGACCGCGCTGTGATGTTAGAGCTTGATTTACGCCTCGAGGCCGCCGCCTGTTCCGAGCTGTCGGAGCCTGCCGCTGAAACAGGCCTATACAAAGTTCCGACGATTTATTGGGATTTAGGCGGTAAGAATGTTCTCGTCACGCAGTGGATAGACGGCACTGCAGTATCCGACGAAGCCATCCTGATCGACCCGAAATTTAACCGCGTAGAAATCGCGCGGCAGGTCATGCAAAGCTTTCTCGCCTGCGCCTTTGATTACGGGGTGTTCCACGCCGATATGCATGAAGGCAATATGATTATTGATGATGTAGGCACGCTATGGCTCATCGATTTTGGTATTTTAGGACGGCTCTCTCCAGAGGAACAGCGCTTCCATGCTGAAATACTCTATGGGTTTTTAATGCGTGATTATTACCGCATCGCAGAAATTCATTTCGAGGCAGGCTATGTGCCGCCTAATCATACCATAGAAGATTTTGCCAGCGCATTGCGGTCAGTGGGTGAGCCGATTTTTGGACAAACGGCTGAAAACGTCGCCATGACCAAAGTTCTTGTTCAGCTCTTCGAAATTACAGAAATTTTCGATATGGAAATGCAGCCGCAACTCATCATGCTGCAAAAAACTATGATGCAGACCGAAGGTGTCTGCCGCCGTCTGGACCCTAATTTTGATATGTGGGAAATCAGCCGCCCGATTGTGGAAAGCTCCATGCGCCGCGAGCTTGGCGTTGAAGGCCGCGTCAATGACTTGCTCAGCGGATTAGATAAAGCCCGCAGAACTTTGGAACGTATACCTGACGCGACAGAAAATATCGCCGCCCTCGCCAAAGCCTGGGCCGATGGGGATGTCGATTTATCCAACGGACCTCAAATGGCTCAAACCGCGCAAAAGAAATCACCGTGGAAACCCATTGCTTATATAGGCACAGGCGCGGTAATAGCTTTAGGCGGCGTTTGGGCCGCAGCGCAGTTTTAAGGCTCGTTTTGGACAAACGTATTTTATTGATTATCGGCGGCGGGATAGCCGCGTATAAATCGCTCTTTTTGATCCGCGTGCTCGCGAAACGGGGAATTGCCACGCGGGTTATTCTCACACGCGGAGGCACTGAATTTGTTACGCCTTTATCGGCGGGCGCGCTCTCGGGCGATAAAGTCTATTCCGATCTCTGGGACCTTACCGACGAAGCCGAAATGGGTCATATCGAACTTTCGCGCTCGGCGGACCTCGTTGTCGTTGCCCCGGCCACAGCTGATCTTATCGCCAAGGCGGCCCACGGCATCGCCAATGATCTGGCGACAACCACATTACTGGCGACCGATAAACGCGTGCTCTATGTGCCCGCCATGAATGTGCGCATGTATGAGGCCGAGGCCACACAGCGCAATATCAAACAATTATCTAAAGACGGCGCGCTCTTTCTAGGCCCTGATGAGGGCGCGATGGCCTGCGGTGAATTTGGCGCAGGGCGCATGAGTGAGCCCGAAGATATCGCCGACGCGATTGAAGCCGCCCTTGCAGGGGATACGACATTGGACGGCCTTAAAGGCCCCAAACCCCTTAAAGGTAAAAAAGCCCTCGTCACAGCGGGCCCAACCCGCGAGCCGATTGATCCCGTGCGCTATCTCTCCAATCACAGCTCTGGTAAGCAAGGTTACGCGATTGCATCTGCTTTGGCATCTTTAGGGGCGGATGTGACTTTGGTGTCCGGGCCTGTCTCGCTAGGCGCGCCTGCCAATGTTAATTTAATCAAGGTAGAAACGGCCAATGAGATGCTTGCCGCCTGCCAAAAAGCCTTGCCATCCGATGTCTTTGTCTCTGTCGCGGCTGTCGCCGATTGGCGGCCAGTGAGCTGCGCCGAGGCCAAAATCAAAAAGAACGGGAAGACAGTTCCGCCGCTTAAGCTCGAAGAAAACCCCGATATATTAAAAACGCTTTGCGCGTCTAAAAAACGTCCCAAACTGGTTGTGGGGTTTGCGGCTGAAACCAATGACGTCATCAAACACGCCAAAGCCAAGCGGCTTAAAAAGGGTTGTGACTGGATTGTCGCCAATGATGTCTCAGGTGATGTGATGGGCGGCGATCATAATAGCATGATCCTGGTCACAGAGACCCAGACCGATAGCTGGCCTCGCCTGAGCAAAGCCGACGCCGCGCGCCGCTTAGCGGTCAAAATCGCAGAGCAGTTGGGTTAATCCTTCACTATCCTAAACCCGATATGGGATGTCCCGAAAATCAGGTCTTGCGCTTGGCGGGCTGCTGGGCGGTAGCGATAACAGTAGGATTTATTGCATAAATAAGACCCGCCTTTAATCACACCAACGGGCACATCGCCTTGAGCGGGATCATAACCTTCAGGTTTTAGTTTGGCGGTATTACCTGGCGCATGGCTTGAATAATAAGGTGATGATGTCCACTCCCACACATTGCCAATCATATCATATAGGCCAAATCCATTAGGCGGAAATGAACCAGCAGGGGAGAGGCCAACATGTCCATCTTCGGCGGAGTTGGCGATAGGGAAAATGCCTTGCCACGTATTAGCTTGATCTTCGAGGGCTTTGCTTTCGGCGTCCTCCCAGCTCAGCAGATGACCGTCTAATCCACCGCGCGCTGCATATTCCCATTCGACCTCGGTCGGCAGACGCCCGCCTGCCCAAGCAGCATAGGCCGCGGCGTCCTCACGGGTTATATGTACGACAGGATTAACGCCTAGGGATGAAGGGCCTTCAGGGCCTGTGGGATGCTTCCAATTGGCCCCGCTCACGAGTTTCCACCAATTTAAGGCTTGAGGCTGGTTTTCTGGCGGTACAAAAACGGCGGAGCTTGGGGCCATATCTATGCCGGGGCCTTCGCTCTCATTTGCTGTCCATCCGCGTTCGGCGCGGGTTTTATGATCTGTGGCTTTTACAAATTTTGTAAATTCCGTGTTAGTGATTTCATGAGACCACATTTGGAAAGGTTCAAGACATGTCTCAGTTATAGGGCCTTCCTCGCGATAAATCCGAGTCTCTCCCATCCTAAAGCACCCGCCAGAGAGGCTCACCCATTTTGCGTCTGTTTGTGATGCCGTAGAGCTACCCTTGTCGCTGGCTGGGCAAGCCGTTATAAGACTTAGGAGCGCGATCAGCGCTGAGCGCGTCATATTATTCTGCGGCTGATTTAGCAGAAAACTTATCTTTCATATCAACAGCGTTCGGCACGATCTTAGCAATACGGTTATCATATTTTACCGTGTCGATGACGAGTGAAGTCTCGACCAAGCGCACGCCCTTAATATCCAAAATCTTATTACTCGCGACTTGATGAACATCTTCTAAGCCCTCAAATAAGCCAATCGCGAGTATATCGAACCGTCCGAGCAAAATGATAACAGCATTGATCTCTGCAATTTTACTCACCTGCTCGGCAACGTCACGGATCATACTCTGTTCGGCGTGAATGCCGATTTGGGCGAGTTGAGGCGTATTCATATGAGCCATGCTGGTCACAGCAGTAAATCGGATATAATTTTCGTCTTCGAGCCGTTTCACACGGGAGCGAATAGTCCCTTCTGTAAAGCCAAGTTCAGCGGCTATTTTCCGGTTTGACAGGCGGGCATCATTGGACAGAAGCGCGATAATCTTTTGATCTAAGTCATCAATTTTATAACTACGCATATAGCTCTCTAAATCGGCGCCACATCGAAATCATATTTAATGATATCGACGGCGAAGCTGGGGTCTAGATTACGAATGCCTTTAATGCGGGAAAGCTTTTCGAGCAAAAAGTCTGACATGTTTTCCATACTGGCTAAAGCCACCAAGATTTCAATATCGTGTTTGCCTGATACCAAGTGGACGACAGCCACCTCGTCAAGCTTGGCTAAATCTGCGGCCACATCATTGGCTCGCCGGCCTTTCACATTTACGCCCACGGGCAAAAGAACATTATAGTCAAAGGCGGAAAAATCAGAGACGGCCACGACCTTCATGGCTTTTGCTTGTTCCATACGGCGAATACGCGTGGCAACCATAGATGTGGTAACCCCTAACATGTCAGCAATTTTTTGATTACTGGTCCGTCCATCCTTTTTCAGGATGTCGATTATAGCTTTATCTAAATCGCTAAATTCAAAAAGGGTCTCACTCATAAGGTGTCTATAGCGCGGATATGGTAAAAGGCAAGAATGGCTCAGATAGCAATATTAATAGGCGCTTCTGGCACAAGTTTAGGACTTGGCGGCGATTGAGCGGGCGGCGCGGCGGCCGGAATAAATACCGTCCGCGATGGATAATCCGCTAACATAATTCCAAGAGGCAACACCGATAGCGTTACGACCCGCCGCATATAGACCTGCCACAGTTTTTCCTTGGGCGTCTAAGACCTGCCCCGTGGTTTCATCGACTTTCAAACCGCCTAAGGTCAGTGAGGGGCAGGGGAATAGCTTGGCTTTAAGCCCAATGTTTATGGCGTAAAAAGGCGCTGTACCAATAACGCCCGTATCGTCTTGTGTTTTATGAAAGGGGTCAGTGGCTTCGCCGCGAGCTATTTTATTATAGGCCTGAATTTCAGCGCCTAAAGTGTCGGCGTTAATTCCAATCTTAGAGGCGAGCCCTGGAATAGACTTGGCTTTCTTGGCGCCGAAGCGCGCATTTAACTGGGCGAGAGCCTTTTGAAATCCCAAGGCTTTCTTCCCGCTGACTTCAAACAGGGCTTGCTTAATCAAAGCTTTGTCCAAGATCATATAGGCCTCGCCGCCGTGATTTTCTGTCATCTCTACGCCAAGTGTTGCACCGTAAACCATCTCATTGATGAAACGCTTGCCTGACATATTGACAATCATGCCCCGCGCAAAAGACAGCGGCGGATTGATAAAGCGCCACGCCGTGATGCGGTCCATATTCGCCGCCTGTCCGCCAACACTTTGTCCTAGGCGAATGCCCGCGCCATTATCCCCGTCTGTACCAAGAGGATAGCTGGATTTATACTTAGGCGCATAGTGCTCGACCATTTTTGAATTAAACACAAACCCGCCCGCAGAAAGGAGCACGCCATTACGCGCGCGAATGAAAACCTCTTTGCGGTTATCCTCTAAGGCTTTAGCCGCGTCCAAATGTTTAAGGGCGCGGCGCATGAACACTTTTGATCCCGGTAAGATAGGGGGAAACATGGCAAAAAGCTTTTTCGCCTTTGCGCGCAGCGAAAGATATTTATCCTGAATATCCTTATTTTCGAATTGTAAAACTTTAACACCAATGACGCGGCCATCCTTGTTGGTAATTAATTGCCGTGCCTCGGAATAGTCCATGACCTCAAGACCTTTTTCTTCGGCTTTAATCCTGAGCGGCTGAAAGAGTGAGCCACCAAGATTTGTTGCTTTTCGGCCTTGCTCAATCGGAACATAGCCGCGGTGACCCCGCGCAGCGGGTGTGGCCTTAGCCGCATAATGAGGGACAAGAGAATTATCTGAATGATAAAGAAAATATTCCGGCGCAGGATAGGAGGTTTTTTTCGGCCAAACGGTCGAGCGTAGATCAACGCCGTGACCTTGCATCCAATCAATTGTTGGCGCGCTTTGGCTGCAAAAATCTTTTAGGCATTTATCAGAGACGATATCCCCAACTTCCATTTTTAGATAGTTAAACATATTTTCCGGCGTATCATCTATGCCCGCTTCTTTTTGAAGCGCTGTCCCTCCGCCGGCATATATAACGCCCCCACTCGCAGCAGTGGCTCCGCCGCCTGCAAATCTATCTATAGCGACAACCCTTTGTCCAAGTTCAATGGCTTGAAGCGCGCAGGCTACACCAGCCCCGCCTAATCCGATTACAACAATATCACGCCGCATATCCCAGTTAATATCATCATCGTGTTCAATGATGCGCGGAGCTTCAATGTCTGAATGCCAATTTGGATCTTGTGGAGTCACAGGGGTCTCATTCGTAATTATATCGCGTAAAATTACGCATTATGGAGTTTATTGGGACTAAAAAGCACAGAAAGCGTAGAAAATCCAAGAAAATATTGCGCACATAACCTATTCTGATAGGACTAAAAGAAAACGGTGGGAGTAAGAAAATGTCCAAGCCTAAAGTCGCTTTGGTGACGGGAGCTAGTCGAGGAGCCGGAAAAGGGATTGCCATTGGCCTCGCTGAAAAAGGCATGACAGTCTATGTGACGGGCCGTACGAAAAAAGTGGGCAAAGCTAAAGGATGGGACGGTACGCCGCTACCAGGAACGGTCGCTGAAACGGCGCAGGCCTGTACGGATGCGGGCGGCACGGGCATTGGTGTGATTTGTGACAGTGCAGATGACGCTCAGGTCGCACAGCTTTTCGAACAGGTGATGGATGAACAGGGGCAGGTCGATATTCTGATGAATAATGCGGCCTATATTCATCATCAATTGATTGAGCAAAAACCGTTTTGGGAGAAAGAGCTCGACGCGCAAAATATCCTCGATGTTGGTCTGCGCTCTGCCTATGTGGCCAGTTGGCATGCCGCTAAAATTATGGCCAAACAAAAGAGCGGTCTTATCGGTATGGGCTCATCATTCGGGGCGAGTTGTTACATGCACGGCCCGGCTTATGGTGCGCAAAAAGCAGGGCTGGATAAACTCGCCCATGATATGGCGGTGGATTTGGAAGATTATAATGTTCAGGCCGTATCTATTTGGATGGGCCCGCTTTTGACCGAGCGTGCGCTTATCGCTGCCGAGGTGCATCCTGAGCAGTATAAAGACTTCATCGCTATGGCAGAAACGCCGCAATTTACAGGCCATATCTTGCACGCCATAGCCACAGATCCGAAAGTCCAAGAGATTAGTGGCCACACATTAGTAGGCGCAGAAGTTGCGCGTGATCGCTATAAAATGAAAGACGGGAATGGAAAACAGCCTCCGAGTCATCGTGCGATGCTCGGCTCGCCAAACCCGCCGAACCCTGCGCGAGTATATTAGGGCGTGAGACCTACTTCTCTGTTTAACTATGCTGCTATCACGTTATTAGCGGGCGCAATTTTACATGTCGGCGCATTGTTGCTCGGGCCTGAAGCTATTAAGTTCATAGGGGCCCCGCCTAATGTCGTTCAATCTGTTGCTGATAAAACATTTTACGGACCAGCCATAACATTGGCGATTGCGGGCCTTTTAGCGGCACTAGCTGTCTTATCGTTTAGAGCGAAAACCAGCGCTCACAAATTTATACGGCTTATTCTTTGGGTGTTTGCCGTCATTTTCACGGTTAGGGGATTGCTCACCTTTCTCTTCGTGCCTGCGATTATGGCAGGCCGCGACGGGGGAAACGCTACTCTGTTTTGGTTTCATGTAGGTGCGTCTATTTTTGTTCTGACCATAGGTTTGGCTTTGGGACTTGCGCTTTGGAAAACCCGGGTCATGCATAAAACTAAAGTCTCAACACTATGAACCGGACGTTAGTCACAATCTTTGCTGTCTCGATGGTGTCGGCTATTGGCGGTTTGGTTTTTAATACAATGCCAATTTTATTGGGAAGCGCAGGTGAGGCTTTTTCTATGAGCCCCGCAAAATTGGGGAGTTTATCTTTAACGGCCGGGATTGGATATTTAGCGGGGACTTTGACAGGGCCGCTTTGGGTGGACCGCGTAAATTGGCGCGTTGCGGCTTTTGCCATTGTGGCCGCTGTTATGGCCTCGTTTCTTTTGGCCACTCAGCTTGGCAGTGAAAGCATTTTTGCCGGCTTTGCAATTTTTGGATTTTTCTGCGCGATAGCCATAGCTCTTGCCATGCGCGTCTTGGCAGACATGCCTGACCCTGAACGGGCTTATGGAACAAGGCTTTCAGTTGAGCTTGTCTCTATCGGTGTATTTTTAATTCTACTGCCGATTTTGTTTATCGCGAAATCTGGATTTTCAGGCGCTATGTTTGGGCTTACTTGTTTTGCAGGATTATTGGGATTAGGGGCATTTCTTTTTCCGAAAAGCTCATCATCAGAGGTTGCCGCTAAAACCAAGGGCTTTCCTAGCTGGGTGCAAGCCAGTCCGTCATGGACGGTGCTCGGGATATTCACAATATATCTCTTGGCTAATGTTGGTTTGTTTTTCTTTCTTTATGTCATTGCCCAGAAATTTGAACCTTCGGCGGCGCAAAACGGATTGATGTTTGGCGTGCTTAAATGGTTGGGCGGCGTCGCGGGGGCCGTGGGCGCGATTATCGGCGCGAGGGCAGGCTTAAAATTGCCTCACATCACCGCCTTTGGGATTTTAGTCTTAGGTGTTTTGGGGCTAATGCTTGCGCCTAATTTCGAAGTTTTCATGATTTCCAGCTGGGTTTGGGAATTTGGGTTTACATTGGGATGCCTCTATCAAACGGCTGCGATTGTCCGGTATGATCCATCAAACAAATTAGTTGTTCTCGTACCCATGGCTTTTGGAATTTCAATGATCTTTGGCGGGAAAATTGCGGGGCAATTATTAGATGGCGGGAGCGCGTCTGGCCTTTACGGGCTTGTGGCTATCTGTTCGCTACTCCCGAGCCTCTATATTCTAATGTCTCGTCATATCACTCAGCAGCAGGACACTTAAATGAGGTTATTTTTAATAAGCTTATCAGCCTTGATGCTCTCATCTTGCGGGCCTCAAGCCATTGAGGTGGCTGATGCGCCAGTCGCTGAGACGAAAACTTATCCTAGCCTACCATTGCCAGATTTTGCGGATTACCCCGAAGCGAAAACACAATTAAGCGCCGAAGATAGCGGCGATATTTATTACCCAATTAAAAGCCCTTATGATTTCTCCCGTGTGCTGAACGGTTATGATGATTTAAAGCCGCATACTGGCAAGGGGGCCTTGGTTTTGCCTGAGGACGCAAGCTCTGATAACCCTGTGCCAGCTATGGTTATTCTACACGGCTCGGGCGGCATTAAAGAGGGCCGAGAAATGCGTTATGCCAAGCTTTTTGCACAGAACGGAATAGCCAGTTTTGTGGTTGATTATTACGAACCAAGAGGCGTTAAGCCTGAGACGGTCTATCAGATGAAAACAATGATCGCGACCGAAGTTGACGTTATGTCGGATGCTTATTCAGCCTTGAAAATTCTCGGCACGCATCCCGCCATTGACGCCTCGCGTATCGGCGTAACAGGTTACAGCTATGGCGGCATGGCTACGCGCTATGTTTTGGATGATCGCCTCAAAACTATCATGGCGCCTGATGTTCCGCCCTTTGCCTTGCACATGGATATTTATGGCCCGTGTCATCAAACCTTGGGCCATGACGGGACAACGGGCGCGCCCTATCTGGCGATACATGGCGATAATGATAACAGCGTCGACCCGGAGCTTTGCCAAGACGTCTACAAGGTGATGGAAGCTGCGGGAACAGACGTGGAGAGCCATCTTATGAAAGGCGCAGGACATGCGTGGGAGAACGCAACGCCGCGCAAAGTTTTCGAGGAGGGCAGCTATGTTCGCGGTTGTAAATTCACATTTGATACAGAGACAGGGGCTTTTCTCGTTGACGGGCAGGCGGGGTTTCAGCCCCTGCCATATATGAGCCGCCCCGAACGCGCTATGGTTAGGGCTGGACTTGGTGAGCTTGCAGGTAAATGCGTCGGCCAAGGTTATCTTGTCGGTAGTGATCCTGAGACAGACAAAAAGAGTAAAGCGATACAGCTGAAGTTTATGAAACGGGTTTTTGGCTTAACCAAATAACCGGGCACGTTCCTTGAGGGCCGCCTTCATGCCTTTCTCTTTGACTAAATTAAAAAAGGCCAAAAAGACGGGACTTTGATGAAACTCTGCGTCGAGGTCAGAGGCCTGCCGCATGCTTTTTTCAATGCCCATATTATCATAAAAATTATTCGCCGCTTGTTTTAAAATCATCAAATGATTGACGGGCGTCTTGGCGATATCTTCGGCCAAGGCGCGGGTTTCTTGTTCTAGCTCTTCCGCAGGCACAACTTTATTGATGAGCCCTAGCTCATGAGCCTCAGCGGCGCTCATATTCCGAGCTGTATAAAGAACCTCTTTGGTTTTGCGCATGCCGATGGTTAAAGGCCAAAGGAAAACAGTTGGCGGAATGCCAAGGTCGCGCCCTGCAGGGTGGCCAAATAGAGCCTTGTCAGAGGCGACAACCAAATCCGATACCCCGATTAATTCGCCTGCACCCGATAAGCAGGCCCCTTGAACCTGACAAATAATGGGTTTTGGAAACCGCCACATATCTAGCCAGTAATCGAGCAAGGCCATGATGTCTTTTTTGTCTTGTTCAATCTCAACACCCTCTGGATAGTTGGCAGGGTATTGAGACGTAATCCAGTTTTCTTCATTTAGGTCATAACCGACACAAAAAGCGCGGCCAATAGATTTAATAATAACAACAGAAATTCTGTCATCATATGCGGCTTTATCTAAAACCATTTTTAACTCGGATAAGAGATTGGGTGTTAACGCGTTTAGTTTTTCAGGCCGATTAAGCGTGATTGTCAAAATTTTACCCGATGTCTCTGTTAGTAAATTATTTAAGGGGTTATCCGTCATTTCCAGCCTCGTAATCTGCCGCTATTTGCGCGCCTAATCCGCCAATAATATCAAAGAGTTTCTCGGGATCTGAATGCCGCATTTCCGCAAAGGATTTTTCAAAGTCGCCTGCATAAAGCAGTTCCCGCGTATTGTTTTTAACGGCTTCTAAAATCGCGGCTGCGCAGTCCATAGGATCATCACCATTATCAATATTTTCATTCGATTTCCCACGTTTTGATCCATCTTTGGTCATGGCATTTCGCGAAATATTTGTGGCGACTGACCCGGGAAGGACATTGGTAACGCGTATGTTATGGGTAACTTCGGTCTCCGCACGCAAGGCATCCATATATCCAATCAGCCCATGTTTAGCCGCGCAGTAAGCCGTACGAAGCGGCGCGCCAATACGGCCCGCAACAGAACTAATCGCTACAATATGCGCCCCGCCAGCTTGAACCATTTTAGGAAGCTGTAATTGCGTGAGCCAAATCGGCGCGATGAGATCAATATTGATAAGGTCTGTGTAAACTTGCGGCGCTGTATGAAGCGCGAGACTGCGCTGGGTGATGCCAGCATTATTGATGAGGATATCCACACGGCCCGTCCAATCCCAAGCTGTGTCTACATGCCCTACAAGACTTTCATAATCTGTGACTTCAAAGGGAATGATTTTCGTTTTGGTTTTAAGGCTTTTAGCGACCTGCTCAAGAGCGTCGATACGTCTACCCGATAAGATAATATTCGCGCCAGCCAAAGAGAATGTTTTAGCGAGCTCCTGGCCTATGCCAGAGGACGCGCCTGTTATCCATACGGTTTTGTTTTTTACATCACTCATTTTATCTCATTCTTTTTTACGCGTACAAATGCCATCACAATAGCAGCCAAAAGGGCAATAGGAATAAAAATGGTAAAGGCCTGATCATAACTTTGATGCGTATCAAATGAGCTGCCCACAAAGCCAATAGCGATAACCGCTAGGATAACAGTGAAAATATTCATCATGCCAATCGCGGGCGCAAAATACTCTCGGCCAAATGTATCGGCTGTAATGCCCGTCCAAACAGGATAAATACCCCCTATTGCGATGCCGACAAATGCCGCAACAGTGACAAGGGCCGCGAAGCTGGTCATGAAAATGGCGGCGAGCAAAAACAAAATATTAGACAAGCAGACGAGAGCAAAGACAAAGCGTTTATCGAAACGTTCAATCATCCATCCAATGAGAAGCTTACCCGCGATTGCCGAGCCAGCAACAACCGTTGGAATTAGTGTTGCCTGTGCATTTGTAAAGCCTAGGTTTTCTCCAAAGGGTTTAAGTGAGACGAGCAAGGCCTGGTCACTGGCCAGTAGTAAACCGCAAGCTAAAGCAATGACCCAGAAATCACGATTTTTAAGAATGAGGGACGGGTTTGCAGCTGTAATTTTTTGAGGCGTGCTTTGAGCCTCGCCATCCGGAAATTGCCCGATATCTTCTGGCTTAGAGATAAAAAACCGCAGGATCAAAATGGCGGCGATCAGGGCGATAGCGAGTCCCGTATAGAGTATCGCGGCGCGCCAGCCGAATTTAAAAATCAAATAGCTAAAAATAGGCTGAACAAGAAAACCGCCTGCCGATGTGGCGACAGCGGCGATACCGAGGGCGCGCCCGCGTTTTTTATAAAACCAATTCGTTGTCAGAACATTGGCCATAAAGGGCCCGCAAGCCGTAAAGCCAAATCCAATCGGCAGAGCGATTAAGGCAATCATCTGTTTGGGGCTTTGAGAAAAGGAAAGCGTTACAAAGCCAATCGCAAAAGCGAGAATGCCGGCTAAAGCCAATTTTTTTGGATTTATTCGCTGGATAGTTTTGCCAACAATAGCGGCCCAAATAGCAGAGCTTAACAGAAAGACCATCATGCCAAGATTGACTTGATCTCGTTTTAGGCCAAATTCAGCCTCTATTGGCGTGACGAAATGTTGGAACGAATAAAATGTAGCGCCCGCCATTAACATAGCGGTGATAAAGCTTGCGCCTAAAACATGCCATCCGCGAAATTCGGTCATGAGTTTAAAGCTTGTTTTAAAAGGTTTTGTGCAGCCTCTTCGCCAATGACGCGGCTTTCACGTCGAGCAATTTTCCAGCTACCGTCTTTGTGCATTGTCCAATGATTAATAGCCACACGCATCAGCTTTTGTTCGTGATAGACACGCGAATATCCTGTGACGGTTGCGGTCTCGCTCTCAACTTCGACCATAAGCGGCCCAACCGTATGGGCGCAATCGGGCAGCAGGCTTTGGTGCATGTCTGAGCTTAGCATATTAGAAATAGCTTTGTGGCCACTGAGTTCTAGATCGCCCGCTTCGCCGTCTCGCCCCGCGTGAGGATTACTCACAATATAAACTGCGTCTTTGGTATGACAGGCGAGGGCCGTTTGAATATCCCCGCAATCTGCGGCCATGCCGTAACGGGCAATGACATTACGAATGGCAAGTTCGGCTTCGATCTTTTCTAAGCGCTCTAAACTCATCCCAGATTATGCGCTTCTTTGGCATAGTTTAAAAAGCTGGGAGGTTCGCCGCCGCCAAAAACTTCTAGGCAAGCCCCAGAGACGTAAGCATTGGCTGGGTCGGCCAAAAACTGACAGGCTTTGGCAATATCTTCGGGCAAGCCCATGCGTTTCATGGGCAGGTTGTTGGCTAAGTGAGCCATGCCTTTTTTGCCGCCATAATGATCAGCGCTGGCTTCTGTTTTAACTAGCCCAGCAATGATGGCATTGACCCTGATATCAGGCGCCCATTCCATGGCGAGCGATGTTGTTACATTTAAAAGCCCGGCTTTAGCCGCGCCGTAAGCGACAGATCCGGGAGATGAGCGCGTCGCCGAGACGCTCGAGATATTGATGATAGAGCCACCACTGGATTTTAAATGTTCATAAGCGGCTTGAGACAGATTGATAGGCGCGAGTAAATTGAGCGCCACAACTTTTTGAGTCAAATTAGGGCTCGCGTCTTTGGAGGCCACAGGCGGACCGCCGCCAGCATTGTTTATCAGGCAATCAATACGGCCTGTTGACTTAACGGCGAAGTCTATGAGGGCAGGAGCTGCTTCAGCCTCTCGAATGTCGAGGGATATGAAGTGTGAATTTTTAGGCAGTGCTTCTGGTTCTCGCCGTCCACAAATAATAATATTCGCTCCCTGCTTCGCAAAACCTTCCGCAATGCCTCGGCCAATCCCGCGGCTACCGCCTGTCACAATAATAGTTTTGTTCTTGAAACTCATAAGCTGCTTAAAGGGTTGGTGCGTAATATTCTGTGTCATATGTTGCGCAAAATGAGGCTATTGTATAGTCCAACTCTCTGATTGCGTAGAAAATGAGCCAAGAATGACGACTATCCCGCAAATTCTCTTCCAGCAAGCCGCGCGTCGTCCTGATGCTTTGGCAATCATGGATGGAGACAGGGACTTAACTTATGGTGACTTAGCCCGTGAGGTTGAAACCGCCGCTGAAATTATGAACGCTATGGGTTTGGCTCATGGTGATAAATTTGGGATATGGGCACCTAATTGCGCCGAATGGATTATTATTGCGCTCGCAGGACAGACCCTTGGCGCTGTGATGGTAACCCTGAATACGCGCTATAAAGGCGCAGAAGCGGCCGATATTTTACGACGCTCTCATTGTAAGTATCTTTTTACCGTCAAAGGTTTTTTAGGCCATGATTATCCTGCCATGCTCGCCGGTGAAAGTCTGCCCAATTTACAAGACATTATTGTTATTCGGCAAGAGGAAGGGCTTGGGGCTTTCAAAAGCTTTATGCAGCGCCGCCGTAAAGAGACTAATTTTGATTTAGTTCAGGATACAGATATTTCCGACATCATATTCACATCCGGCACAACGGGCGCGCCGAAAGGCGCGATGACGACCCACGGCCAAAATGTGCAGGTCTTTGAAAGCTTCACGGATGCTATCGGCATGAATGAGACTGACCGCTATCTTATCGTCAATCCGTTTTTTCATAGTTTTGGTTATAAGGCAGGCTGGCTGTCGTGCCTAATTAAAGGCGCCGCGATTTTCCCATTGGCGGTATTTGACCCCAAAGATGTTCTGCGCCGTATTGAGCGGGATAAAATTACGGTCATGCCGGGCGCGCCGACAATATTCCAAACCTTGTTGTCCCATCCTGATCTTTCAAAGCATGGTATTTCTAGCTTACGGGTGGCGACAACGGGAGCGACAACAATTCCTGTCGATCTCATTCGCCGTATGCATGAAGAACTTGGAATTGATGACGTGTTCTCCGCCTATGGGCTGACAGAATCGACGGGCGTTGTGAGTCTATGTCAAAAAGGGGATGACTTTAAAACAATCGCCACGACCTGTGGACGACCACTGCCTGGAACTGAGCTACGGATTGTTAATGATGCGGGCGAGGACGTTCCTCGCGGCGAAGAAGGAGAAATCTGGGTGCGAGGTTTTCATGTTATGCAAGGCTATCTGGATGATGAGGCATCCACGGCTGAGACCATTACAGATGAGGGCTGGTTGAAAACGGGCGATATCGGCCTACAAGACGCGCAAGGTTATATAAAAGTCACAGACCGTAAAAAAGATATGGTCATTGTTGGAGGTTTTAATGTCTATCCGGCTGAAGTCGAAAAATCATTATTGCAGCACCCCCAAATTTCGGATGTGGCGGTAACAGGCGCGTCAGATGACAGACTCGGTGAAGTCACGCATGCTCATATAGTCTCTTCGGATGAAATAACTGGGGAGGATATCATCGCGTGGTCGAGAGAGCATATGGCCAATTATAAAGTGCCGCGCCAAATAACCTTTCATAAGAGCTTGCCGCGCAACGCGTCTGGCAAGGTTCAGAAGTTTTTATTGAAAGCGTAAAAAAACGCGACATTCTTACGCAAAATAGAGGATAACCACCTAAAAACTATTACTTTGCGTATTTAATGGCATTGAAAAATGCGCAGTCCTTGATATTCTAAATTTTGGATATAGGGAGTTTATTATGGGTCAAGCGGCCTTAAAATCCGTAAAAGATGATGCTGTTTTAGATGTGTCTTCCGCCTTAGATGTTGTGAGTAAATGCGCGGCAGAGGGCCGAGACGCGCGGCAAATTCCCAAGAAAGCTATCGAAGCTATTCGCAAAACAGGATATTTTCGCTCCTTCCTACCAAAGCAATATGGCGGGCTCGAGCGGCCCCCGCAGGAATTTTTCAAAGCATCAGTCGATTTAGCCGAGCGCGATATGGGCACAGCTTGGGCGAGCGGCATTATTGCGGTTCACGCCTATCAGCTTTCCTTGATGGATCCGCAGGCTGCCAAGGACGTTTATGAGGCAGGGCCAGATACGTTGATCAGCTCCTCCTATAATCCCTCAGGGGCCAAGGTCGAAACAGCAGAAGACGGATTTATGCTCTCTGGCCGCTGGGGATGGTCTTCGGGCTCCGGGCATTGCGATTGGGTTCTTTTGGGCGGTTTGATTTTTGATCAAGGGCCTGAAAATATTCACTACCGGACTTTTTTGGTGAAAAAGCCAGATTATGCGATTGAGGATACGTGGCATGCCATGGGCTTACAGGCCACGGGATCAAATGATATTGTCATTGATAAACCTGTTTTCGTTCCGACCTATCGCACACACCATCAAATGGATGGATTTAACTGCAAACATTTTCAAGATAATGAAATGTACGCAATCCCTTGGGCGCAAATGTTTGTACGGGTTGTCTGCACGCCCGCGATTGGGGCGGCCAAACATGCGCTTAAGCTTTTCATCGAAAACGCGACTGAAAGCTCAACCGACCCAACGCGATTAGCGGGCGACCCTGATGTGACGCGCCGCGTGGCGGAAGCGGCAAACCTCATCGATGAAACCGAAGCCATTATGTATCGCAATTTTGATGAGATGATGGCGGCGGTCAATGCAGGTCAGGAAATCCCGATGAAAGACCGTGTTAAATATCGCTATCAAGCCAGCCTTGTGATTGAACGCATGATGGAGGCTGTTGATCTTGTCTTTGATATTGCGGGAGGGCGCAGCGTCTTTAACGGCTCGCCCATTCAGCAAATTTGGCATGATATTCACATTGCGCGGGCTCATGTTGCCAATAATCCGATTGGCTTTGCGAGAAATTTAGGCGCAGTCCATTTGGGCGCGGATAGTACGGATGTATTTGTGTAATGAGCATTCCTGAAAACGGCCCGCCAGAGGGCCGATATGTGCAGGCAGGCCCTATTCGTATGCATTATCTTGAATATGGAGATAGAGGCGGCCATCCGGTCGTCTTTCTGCATGGGTCAGGCCCGGGAAATAGCGCTTGGGCGAATTTCCATTTGAATAAGGATGCCTTTGCGGCGGCTGGATATAGAGTCTTGATGCCTGACATGATTGGATTTGGGTATAGCGATAAACCGCTCGACCAAGGCGATTACACATTGCAGCTTTTTTGTGAGACTTTGATGAAAGGCTTGCGGGCGCTTGGTGTTGAAACATGTTGCTTTGTGGGGAACTCATTAGGCGGCGGCGTGGCTATCCAAATTGCGCTTGATAATCCTGATTTTGTCGAGAAGCTTATATTGATGGGGCCGGGCTGTCTCGAAGAACAAGACGCCTATTGGGCCATGCCGGGTATTACAAAAATGATGGAAGCCAATAAGGCGGGTATGAGCAAAGCCACGCAAGGCGATGTCATGCGGCTTTTTACCTATGATCCGAAACATGTCACAGATGAATTGATTGATATGCGCTGGGCCATCGCTCAAGACCAACCCAAAGAAGTTTTAACAACGATGAAAACGCCAGAACTTGGCTCGCGCATATCAGAGCTGAAATGTCCGATTCTAACCTTTTGGGGACGTCAAGATGAGTTCATGCCGCCGCAAGGCAAAGCCAAATGTATTGAAGCCAATGAGACGTCGCGCTTTATCGAAGTCAATGCCTGTGGTCATTGGGTGATGATTGAACATGCGCGTATGTTTAATGCGGCGTCGATTGATTTTTTACAAAACGGATAGGGGAATAATATGGGTGTCGCGAATTTAGGCTATGTCATTTTAGAAATGCAAGACCCTGCCGCTTGGGCGAAATTTGCCAAAGATGTATTGGGCTTTGGCGTGGCGAAATCATTCGGAGCCAAAGGGGCTAAATATTTACGCATGGATAATGCGCCCTTTCGCTATATGATCCGAAAAGGGGATAGTGACCGCTTTGTGGCGGGGGGCTATCAAATGTCATCCAAGAAAGCCTTTGAGGATCAAATTAAAACCTTTGAGAAAGCTAAAGTTTCTGTCTGCCGCGGAGATGATAAAGGTGCTAAGCACCGCGCTGTTAAAGGCTTTGCCTCCGTCACTGACCCGTCTGGCAATGTTGTTGAATTTTATTACGGCCGAGATAAAGGCGCTGCCTTCAAAGCGGGACATGGCATTAAAGGCTTTAAAACAGGGCGCATGGGTTTAGGTCATATGGTATTACCTGCCCCTGAGAATAAGAAGACGATAAACTTTTACCGTAAACTTATGGGCTTTGGGGTTTCTGATGATTTGTCGCTCCCTGCTTTTGCGCCGGGCATGCCCAAACAGCGGATTTATTTCATGCACGCCGATAACCCGCGCCATCATACGCTGGGACTTTACAATTTTCCTAATCCGACAGGTGTTATCCATCTCATGGCGGAAATGAATGATATGGATGAAGTAGGTCACTGCATGGACCGCGTTAAACAAGCCAGGCTTCATATTTTTGCCAGTCTTGGTCGTCACGCCAATGACGAAATGGTCTCGTTTTATTTCTTTGCCCCAGGTGGCATTGGCTTTGAAGTTGGTTATGATGGAAAGCAGATAAAAGATTGGTCAAAATTCAAACCCACCAAATCAACAGTCGGGGATATTTGGGGCCATGAATATGACTTCCCTGTTGTTGGATAATTAATGAGCTATCCCGTCATAGATAAACGCATGAGCGTCACCGATATAGTTGGGCAGCTTGAGTCTGGCATGACCATCGGCATTGGCGGCTGGGGGGCTCGCCGAAAACCTATGGCGCTCATCCGTGAGATTGTTAAATCTGATTTAAAAGACCTAACGATTGCGGCTTACGGGGGGTGCGATATTGGGATGCTGGCGAGCGCGCGTAAAATCAAGAAGCTAATTTTTGGATTTGTTTCTTTGGATGTTATTCCGCTTGAAGCCCATTTTCGCCGCGCGCGATCAGCTGGCGAGTTCGACGTTATGGAAGTCGATGAAGGCATGTTTCAATTAGGCCTTAAAGCCGCCGCGCAGAGATTAGATTTTCTGCCTTGTCTGGCTGGATTAGGCACAGATGTGCTCACGCATAATCCCGATATAAAAGTAATGAAAAGTCCCTATAGCGATGAGAATTACGTGGCTATGCCTGCGATTAAACTTGATGTCGCACTGTGCCATGTCAGCGAAGCCGACCCATTAGGCAATAGCTATATTGGAGGCCCTGATGTGTTTTTTGATGAATGGTTTTGCCGCGCGGCAGATAAAGCATTCCTGACAACGGAAAAAATTGTCGAGACATCCGCTTTTGATGATGATCATAAAATTATGCGCATGCCCATTGAGCGAAGCTTGGTAGCTGGCGTGGCGGAAGCCCCTTTTGGCGCGCATCCCACAAGTAATGGCCCTGATTACGGTATAGATGTAGCGCACCTCAAAGCTTACTCGGCTACAGCAAAAGAAGGCTGGGAGGGCTATGTCTCCGACTTTGTTGAGGCCAAAAACTATACTGAAAAAGTAGGCGGAGCAGATCATATTCGTAGTCTACCGCTTCCGGTATTTTAGGAGAAAATATGTCTGATTTTTCTCTCGCAGAATTATGTATAGTTGCTGGCGCGGATGTGTTTAAGGATGAACATCCCGAAGTATTTGCAACTGTCATCGGTCTCGTTCCAAGGCTTGGAGGGTCGCTGGCGAAAAAAACATTCTTACCCGGTCTTATGATGAGTGATGGCGAATATTATTTTGCGGCTGAACCCGTCCCCGTCGGAAAACGTAATGGCTATAAGCCTAACAAAGAAGGCACAATTGGTTATGAGCGTGTCTTTGACCTTATCCCAAAAGGCAACCGTCATGCCTTTGTAGGACCAGTTCAAGTCGATAAATATGGACAAATGAATTTGTCGTGTATCGGAGATTACGCCGCGCCAAAAGTCACTATGTTGGGGGTTCGCGGTCTTCCCGGAAATACAGTCAATAACCGCACATCCATGTTTTTTGGCAATCACAATAAACGCGCCTTTATTGAAGGTGAAGTCGATATGGTTTCGGGCGCGGGCTATAATCCAGCGCGTTATCCCAATGGGGTTTATCCCAAAGGCCTTGATCACCGCCGCATTGTCACAAATCTATGTGTGCTTGATTTTGAAGGCCCTGACCATGCGATACGTGTTCGCTCCCTTCATCCGGGGGTGAGTTTTGAGCAGGTTCAGGATAATACCGGATTTGATCTTATCAGGCCTACAGACCTTGATGAAACACCAGCGCCAACACAGGAGCAGCTCGATATTATCGACCAGCTTGATCCCCATAATTTGCGCGCGGGCATTTTTAAGGATAACCCATCAGGACGGAGAGCTTGATGAATAATGAAACGGTCCCAAAGGTTGAGGTGGATATCGTCTATGAAGAAGACCAACCTGTTCTTTATGAGCTAGACGGGTCAGTGGCCTATCTCACGCTTAACCGCGTTAAATATCATAACTCTCAAAACGCCCAGATGCTATATGCCCTTGATGACGCGTTCTTTAAGGCCTGCGGAGATGATGATGTGAAAGTCATTGTCTTACGGGCCAATGGAAAACATTTTTCGGCAGGTCATGATATCGGTACACCGGGCCGTGATTTTCACCAAGGCCGAGACGATCGCCGCTCGATGAATTATAACCATGATAATAAACCCGGGGCTGAAAAAGCCTATGTGCGCGAACAGGAAGTCTATTTGGAATTTTGCCGCCGCTGGCGCGCCGTGCCAAAACCAACAATAGCGCAAGTTCATAAAGGCTGCATCGCAGGCGGTTTAATGCTGGCTTGGGTCTGTGATCTTATTATCGCCTCTGACGATGCGTTCTTCCAAGACCCTGTTGTGCAGATGGGATTTCCTGGCGTTGAATATTTCGCCCATCCCTTTGAGCTTAATGTGCGTCAAGCCAAAGAGTTTTTGTTATTGGGGGAGCGCTGGTCAGCGGAGCGCGTTCACGCAGCGGGCATGATTAATAAAGTCGTGCCGCGCGATGAATTAGAAGCGGCCGTCAAAGATTGGGCAGATAAAATCGCCAAGCAGCCGCGTCTGGCGATGGCCCTGACAAAACAAGCCTGTAATCAGATTGAAGATCTGCAAGGTAAGCGCTCCGGCATGGATATGGTCTATGGCTATCATCATTTTGCCCACGCCAATAATACTTTGGTGAAAGGCGATTATATTGCCGGCTTTGACGGTAAAAAAATGGCGGCTAGTAATAAGACAAAAGAGGGTTGATTGCACGGCGCCCTCAAAACGCCTTTAACCGACGCGCTCGGTTGCGACGTCCCTGTTATTCAAACGGCGATGGGATGGGTATCTACGTCTAGGCTTGTCACCGCCAGCATCGATGCTGGAGCTTTTGGGTTTCTAGCGTCGGCCGTTATGAGCCCCGAAGAGTGTGAAGCTGAAATCAAACTTATAAAATCAAAATCGGATAAACCCTTTGGCGTCAACATTCATGCGTTCCAAAACGGTATCGATAAGATCATCGATATGTGTATTGATTATGACGTTGCGGCGCTGTCTTATGGACGAGGGCCGTCACCTAAAATCGTTGAGAAAGTGAAAGCTGCTGGTCTGAAATGCGTACCAACCATTGGGGCGAGTAAGCATGCCGCAAAGGCTGTGGAAATGGGCGCAGATATTTTGGTGTGCCAAGGTCAAGAAGGAGGCGGCCATACGGGATATACCCCGACATGGCTTTTACTCGCACAAGTTTTGGATCAAGATTTAGATGTTCCTGTGGTCGCGTGCGGGGGATTTAAAGATGGCCGCGGCCTTGCAGCGGCCCTGACATTTGGCGCTGACGGTATTGCTATGGGCACGCGCTTTATGATGAGCTCGGATAGTCCCACGCCAGATGCGACAAAGGCTGAATATCTCAAGTCAGAGGTCACGAAAATTCCAGTTTCAACGAAACTTGATGGACTGCCTCAACGTATGGTGATGAATGGCCTATTGGCTGATCTGGAAAAGTCTTCAAAATTGGGTATGCTCATGCGGGCGTTTCAAAACGGTCTGAAATATAAATCCCAAACAGGTATGAGCATGTCTCAGACCGTCAAGACAGCGTGGGGCATGGCAAGCAAAACGGATATGACTTTGGGGCAAACTATGATGGCGGGCAATGCGCCAATTATTATTCAGAAAGCGATGGTTGAAGGCAAACCGGATGAGGGCGTGTTGCCCAGCGGACAAATTGCTGGCCTGATTGATGATTTGCCAAGCTGCGCAGAGTTGATTTCATCAATCGTGGCGCAAGCTGGAAGTCACTTAAAACGGGTGGGTGCTTAAGATGCCGATTAAAACAGATGTTAAAGATAATATTGCTGAAGTCATTTTCGACCATCCGCCTGTTAATGCCTTTAATGGCGCAATGTGGAATGAAATCCCAGAGATTATTACATCCCTCGGTAAACGCGAAGATGTGAAAGTCGTCCTGATACGAGCCGAAGGTAAAGGCTTTTGCGCTGGCGTGGACATCAAAGAACTTGCCGATAATTCTGCGGCCATTGTTGATGTCAATAAAGGGAATTACGAGACGGGGAAGGCTATCCATCATTGCGAAGTCCCCGTTATTTGTGCCGCGCATGGATTTATCATTGGAGGCGGCGTTATCATGTGCGGGGCCGCTGATATTGTGATTGCCTCGGATGATGCTTATTTCTCGCTGCCTGAAATTGACCGCGGCGCGATGGGCGGCGCAGCGCATTTGCAGCGCATGTTACCTTTGGCCAAAGTGCGCGCGGCGTTTTTAACAGGCGGCAAAATACCTGTTCAGGAAGCTTACCGTCTTGGCGGCATTGAGAAAGTCGTAGCTAATGTTGATCTTTATAAAGAGGCGCGGGGCTATGCTGAGGTTTTGACGGCAAAATCCCGCGATGCCCTACGGATTGCCAAGCAGGCTTTGAACGGGATTGAGCCCTTTGATGTAGAAGCGGCCTATCGCTGGGAGCAGGGCTTTACCTTTGAAATGTATATGCATGAAGACAGTCAGAAGTCCCGCGATGCTTTCGTCGAAACCGGCAAAGCCGCAGATTTTAAAAAGAGCTAAGTTTGGATATTAAGTACACATCTGAACAAAAACGATTTCGTGGTGAGGTTCGCGACTGGTTAGACGTGCATGTACCCACAACAAGACTGCCTAGCTTTGATACAGCTGAAGGCTTTGAGCTTCACCGAGAATGGGAAAAAACACTGGCCAAAGATAAATGGGGCAATGTGAATTGGCCCGTAGAATATGGCGGACGAGGCTTGGACTTGATTTCATGGTTGATTTTTGAAGAAGAATATTATCGCGCCGACGCACCATTACGGGTGAGTCAAAACGGTATCTTTCTGCTCGCGCCGACGATTATGGAGTATGGCACAGAAGCGCAAAAATCGCGTTTCCTGCCTCCTATGGCGTCGGGCGAAGAAATTTGGGCGCAAGCTTGGAGCGAACCGGGAGCCGGATCAGATATGGCTGCTATACGGACAAAGGCTATTCGCGATGGCAATGACTATGTGATTTCAGGGCAAAAGACATGGTCGTCCCGCGCTGTCTTTGCGGATTGGTGCTTTGGCTTATTTCGTACAGAAGAGGGTAGTGAGCGTCATAAAGGCTTGTCAAAAATTTTGGTACCGTTGGACAGCAAAGGCTTAACACGACGGCCGATTGCGCAGCTGGATGGCGATCCTGGATTTGCGGAACTTTTCTTTGATGAAGTGAGGGTTCCTGTTGAAAACTGCCTAGGTCCTGAACATGGTGGCTGGGGCGTGGCTATGGCGACAGCGGGATTTGAACGGGGGTTGCTCTTACGCTCACCTGCAAGGTTCCAAGCGGCGGCGGCGCGCTTGGTCAAGCTTTACAAAGCACATAAAGACCGCCTCTCATCTGGTGTTCGCGAACAAGTTATTCAGGCGTGGATGAGCACGGAACGGTTTTGCGCGGCGACTTATCAATTAGTGGCCCGTGTTCAGGCGGGCGCATCGATAAGTTCTGAGTCCAGCGCAAATAAATTATTCTGGTCTGAAATGGACAGGCATCTGCACCGTACGGCCATGACGATTATGGGCGCGCAGGCCGAGCTCGAAAGCGGGCTGGACGCGATAGATAATGGGCGCTGGCTAGATGGGTATATGTTCAGCCTGGCTGGACCAATCTATGCAGGTACAAATGAAATTCAGCGGAACATCTTGGCAGAGCGCGTTCTCGGATTGCCGAGGAAGTAGCGCCATGGATTTTCGTTTTACACAAGACCAGCAAGATTTCATCGACGCGGCGAAAACTTTCTTCGATGGAGAGAATACGGTAGAACGTATGCGCAATTTAGTGGCAGGCGATGAGGTTGCTAATCTCTGGCCGCAATTTGCGCAGCTTGGGTTGCTCGGCATCTTAGTTCCAGAAAGCGCAGGGGGGATGCAGCAGCCTTTGGTCGTCATGGCCGGGATTGCCGAAGTGGCAGGCTACGCAGGGTTGTCGGAGCCTTATATTGAGATCGCGGGCATTACCGTGCCTCACGCAACAAAAGAAGAGCTCAAGGGGCAAATACGGCGTGCGGCGCGAAGTAAGCTGCGCCCTTATATAGATTTATCTCTAACAGAAACCGGTGAAGCTGTGAGCTCTATTGATCCTTTGCGTAATCTGGTCAAAGCGGGTGGCGATGCCGATGAGAACGTTGAAAGCGTCAATTTCCATGGCGCGGTCCTAACAGCGGCGCAACTTATCGGCCTATCAAAACGTATGCTTGATATGTCCGTGGATTACGCCAAAGACCGTCATCAATTTGGCAAGCCGATTGGTTCATTCCAAGCGGTGAAACATCAACTTGCTAATGTGCATACCCAAATCGAATTTACGCTGCCAATCATACACCTTGCGGCGATAAAGGGTGGGATGGCCGTGCATAATGCCAAAGTCGCGGCGATTGATACAGCGATGCTGGCGGCGGAAACGGCTATTCAAGTTCATGGAGGCATGGGTTATACTTACGAAGTGGATTTACATCTTTTCATGAAACGCGCCTGGGCACTTTGCGGGGAATGGGGTGATCGGAATTATCATATGAAAAAATTAGAAGACTACATATTGGAAGGGGACGCAGAGCTCGGTCCCGGTCATACGTTTAACTAGGAGAAGAAAATGGCTGAAGCTTATATCATTGATGCAACGCGTACACCTACGGGGAAACGGCGTGGGAGCCTACAAGAAATTCATGGCGCTGATTTGGCAGCGCATGTCATCAAGGAAATTGTTGAGCGGAACGACATTCCCCAAGACGAATATGATGATGTGGTTCTAGGATGTATTGATACTGTCGGACCATTGGCCGGAAATATTGCCCGGACAAGTTGGCTAGTCGCAGGTTATGATTTGATTGTGCCAGGAGTGACGATTGATCGGCAATGTGGATCATCGCAGCAAGCTGTGCATTTCGCGGCACAGGCCGTAATGAGCGGCGCGCAGGATGTTGTGATTGCTGGTGGTGTTCAGACGATGAGTAAAATTCCCATTGGGTCCTCATTTATCGCCGGACAAACCTTGGGATTTGACCACGTATTTCATACCTCGCCTGGTTGGGTAGATCGTTTTGGCAAAGAGCCGATCAATCAGTTTCACGGAGCTGAAATGATTGCCAATGATTGGGGCTTTTCCCGCCAAGATTTGGAAAAATATTCTCTTGCTTCCCATCAGCGAGCGGCGCATGCCCGCGCTGAAGGCTGGTTCGATCGCGAGATTACGCCTATCAATGGGTTGGAACAAGACGAGACCATACGAGATACCAGCTTAGAACAAATGGCTGAGCTTAAAACGCTCGCTGAAGGTGGCGTGCTTACGGCTGGTGTGTCAAGCCAGACATGTGATGGTTCATCCGCTGTTTTGATTGTGTCCGCAGACGCGGTGAAAAGATATAATCTCAAGCCCCGAGCTCGCATCCATCATATGGATGTCATGGGAGACAGTCCTGTCTATATGTTAACAGCACCGATAGCTGCCACAAATCGAGCTCTTAAACGTGCGGGCATGACGCCTAAAGATATCGATATTGCTGAATGCAATGAAGCATTCGCGCCAGTTCCTATGGCATGGATGAAAGACACAGGCTTTTCCCATGAACAAACCAATGTGAATGGCGGTGCTATAGCTCTGGGTCATCCAATAGGCTCCACGGGCACAAAGCTCATGACAACATTGCTTCACGAGATGGAACGACGGGGTTCACGTTATGGCCTTCAGACCATGTGCGAGGGCGGCGGCGTCGCTAATGTAACGATTATTGAAAGATTATAATATGGCAGGTTATTGCCAAGATAGAACCGTTATCATTACAGGCGCCGGTGGCGGCTTGGGCCGCGCTTATGCTCTAGCACTTGGCGCAGAGGGCGCAAATGTTGTTGTCAATGATATTAACGCTGAAACCGCGCAGGCGACAGTAGATACCATCACCTCTGCAGGCGGTCGGGCCATTGTGAATCTTGGCGATATCACAAGTTATGATGCGGCCTTTGATATTGTAAAATCCGCGATAGATGAATTCGGAGACTTACAGGCTGTTGTTAATAATGCGGGTAATAACCGTGACCGTATGTTCACCTCATTATCCGAAGATGATTGGGATCAAGTTATCCGCGTTCATCTCAAAGGGCATTTTTGTCTCTCTTCCCATGCGGCCAAATATTGGCGGCAACAAAGTAAAGAGGGTAAAACCGTCAACGCCCGTATTATCAATACAAGTTCAGGGGCGGGGCTTCAGGGATCCGTCGGGCAGACGAATTACTCGGCGGCAAAGGGCGGAATTTTAACGCTAACCTTAAACCAAGCGGCTGAATTAGGCCGTTATGGGATTACGGCTAATGCGGTCGCGCCGCAGGGCCGCACGGGTATGACCGAAGAGGTCTTTGCTGACATGATGAAAATTCCAGAAGATGGAAGTTTCGATAAATTTGACCCCGCTAATGTCGCGCCTTTGATCTGTTACCTTGTCAGCGAAAAGTCATCTCATCTAACGGGCCATTGTTTTGAAAGCTTTGGCGGCAAGCTCTCAATTGCGCAAGGTTGGAAAACGGGCTCTGTCAAAGATAAAGGCGCGCGATATGACGTTTCAGAAATTGGAGATGTGATTGCTGATCTTGAACAAAATTCACCCCCTGCGCAGAAAGTCTACGGAACCTAATGGCGTTTCCCTTCACAGAAGATCATGACATGATCAGAGAAACCGTTCGTGGGTTTCTCCAAGATTGGTATGATGGCGGGAAGGGGCCAGAAAAGATTTTTCAATCTGGAAAAGCGCATGACCCTGAGGCTTGGAAAACCTTAGCGGTTGAGCTGGGTATGGCAGGCATCGCTATTGACGAGCGCTATGGCGGAGCAGGTCTTGGCGACCTTGGCCGCGTCGTTGTTATGGAAGAATTAGGGGCGTCCTTATGTGCGGTTCCCTATATGACGACCTGCGGTATTGTCGCTGATATTATTGAAATGGCGGGCGAAGAGTCAGCCAAAACCGAGCTGCTGCCAAAGATAGCTTCGGGTGAGTTAACGGCCGCCTATTCCGATGGACATGACGCGACTAAAAAAACTGTCACGCATAGTGTTTATTCAGGACATACAGATATGATTGTCCTCTCGCGCCGTGTTCCTGATGGCATGGATTATTTCGCCATATCTACCGATGCGCCGGGTCTTGTGATTGAGCCGAAAAAGACAATGGATCCAACGCGGAGTTTTGCTACCATTGATTGGAGCCAAGTTTCCGAAAGCGATTATCAAATCATTGGCTATGGCAGTGAAGAGCGGCATGAGAAAATAATTGCTCAATCCTTTATTGCTTTGGCGGCTGAATGTATTGGCGGGGCGCAAAAATGTTTGGACATGACACTGGAATATACGGGGCAGCGTGTTCAATTTGATCGTCCCATTTCCAGCTTTCAAGCGATTAAGCACCGCTGCGCAGATATGTTTATTGAGTTAGAAGCGGCGCGTTCGGCTGTTTACGCCGCAGCGATTGCGCCAGCAGATGAAAAAACACAGGCCGCGTTAATCGCAAAAGCTTACGCGGCAGAGGCGTTTTATAAAATCGCAGGCGATGCTATTCAGCTCCATGGCGGCATTGGGTTTACTTGGGAATATCCTCTGCATTTTTTCTTCAAACGCGCGCGAGCCAATAAGTCAATGTTTGGCACGCCCCAAAATGCCTATGCCGCCCTAGCAGATCAATTGTTGGAGGGCGCGGCATGAGCAGTGCTGTGCAAGAGGTCAGAGATAGTTTTGGTCAATGGATGTCCGAGAACCTTACGGGTGAATTTGCCTGCTTGAAATGGCGCGGGACTTTTGGCGATGATGAGGCTTATCCTGACTTACGAAAAAAATGGGAGCAACATCTTGGCGCGGCTGGCTGGATTGGCGTGGCGTGGCCCAAGGCCTATGGGGGCAAAGACTATGACCTGCCCCAGATGGTGGCTTTTAATGAAGAATATGCGCGATATGGCGGCCCAGGACGCTCGGGCCATATTGGCGAAACTTTGCTCGCGCCGACATTGATTGCTTACGGCACAGAGGCACAGAAGAAACGCTTTCTGCCCCCCATAATAAACGGGACTGAATATTGGTGTCAGGGCTATTCGGAGCCGGGAGCGGGCTCAGACCTGTCCAATATCAAAACCAAAGCTTGGCTCGATGGCGATGAGTGGGTGATTGAAGGTCAAAAAATTTGGACATCATTAGCTGTTGACGCTGATTGGTGTTTTGTGATTGCTCGTGCCGAAACAGGGACTGTGGGGCGTCAGGGTCTCGTATTTTTACTTGTACCGCTTGACCAAGACGGTGTTGAAATTCGTCCCATCACACAAATCACGGGCGGCTCAGAATTTAACGAAGTCTATTATACGCAGGCCCGCACAGCAAAAGACAATATTCTGGGCAGCGTCGGGGATGGATGGCGCATTGCTATGGCCTTACTCGGATTTGAACGCGGCGCATCAACACTTGGGCAGCAAATGATATTTGCCAATGAACTGAGCGAAATTATCAAACTGGCTAAATCCAATGGCAAAGCCAATGACCCTCTAATTAGGCAGCGTATCGGGAAGGCCTATGCAGGTCTTCGCATTATGCGTATGACAGCTTTACGAGGTCTTGAAGGCGCCAAAGTTGGAGAGATGACACATGAGGCTTATATGTCTAAAATATATTGGGCGAGCTGGCATCGCGACCTCGGAGATTTGGCAATGGATGTCATGGGCGCGGATGCCGAGATCATGAAAAATGGCGAATTTGGCGCGCTACAGAAAACATATTTATTTGCGCGGGCAGATACAATTTATGGCGGGACAAACCAGATCCAACGCAACATAATTGCTGAGCGCGCATTAGGCATGCCAAAAGAGCCGCGAGGCGGCGGAACGGTTATCAAAGGCTCATTATGACAGATTTGAAAAACATTCCAAATTACGTGCCGGGGCACGGCTTGTTAAAAGGCAAGCGTGTGGTCATTACGGCTGCGGCTGGTACAGGCATTGGATTTGCGGTGGCGAAAAAATGTATCGAAGAAGGCGCGCAAGCTTTTATCTCTGATATCCATGAGGGCCGTCTGCAAAAGGCCCAAGATACATTAGAAGCAGATACAGGACAGAGGCCGGGTTTTGTGATTTGTAATGTCACTCAGCAAGATGATGTCGACGGACTTATTGCGGCGGCAGGAAAATCCATGGGCGGCATTGATGTTGTCATCAATAATGCAGGCTTGGGCGGGACGGCCAATCTCGTTGATATGACAGATGAGCAGTGGATGGCTGTTCTGGACGTCACGCTCAATGGCTGTTTCCGTATTAACCGCGCCGCTATGCAATATATGAAAGCGCAAGGACATGGGGTGATTGTCAATAATGCCTCTGTTTTAGGATGGCGCGCGCAAAAAGGACAAGCGCATTATGCGGCAGCGAAAGCGGGCGTCATGGCGCTAACGCGCTGCGCGGGTGTCGAAGGCGCGGAATTTGGCATCCGCGTCAATGCCATCGCGCCAAGTCTGGCTTTGCATCCTTTTCTTCATAAGGTCACAAGCAAAGAATTACTCGAAGAGTTAGAAGCCAAAGAAGCTTATGGACGCGGCAGTGAAGTGTGGGAGCAAGCCAATGTCATGGTGTTCCTCGCCTCTGACTATTCCAGCTATATGACGGGCGAAGTTATTTCTACATCATCACAAAGGGCATAATCATGGTGCAAACAATAATAGATAAACCGGGCGACCTGATGGGGCAGGAGGGTTTAAAAATAGGCCCGTCTGATTGGATGGATATGACGCAAGAGCGGGTTAATACTTTTGCGGAGGCGACAGGGGATCATCAGTGGATTCATGTCGATGTAGAGCGCGCGGAAAAGGGCCCCTTTGGAGCTCCAATTGCGCATGGATATCTGACACTATCATTGGCCGCGAAACTTATGCCTGAAATTCTCGAAATCAAAGGCATGAAAATGGGGATTAATTACGGCACTGATAAAGTTCGCTTTCTTAATCCTGTGAAAGTCGGATCGCGCGTCCGCGGTTATGGTGAGTTTCTTGAAATCAAAGAAGTCCCAGGTGGCTATCAATCTACCCTGCGTGTGACAATCGAAATTGAGGGGGAAGAAAAGCCCGCTTGCGTTGTCGATACCATTAGTCGTTATTACCCATAAGGAGCCCTCATGTCCCAACATATGCAAGATGCCGTAGAGGCCTATATCAGATTATTTAATGAACAGGATGCACAAGGCATTGCTGATCTTTACGCTGAAGATGCAACGGTCACAGACCCCGTAGGAGCCCCTCCCAAAGAAGGCAAGGAGGCTATACTTGAGTTCTATACAATGGCCGTAAAAAATGGGGCGAAGCTTGAATTAGTTGGGCCTACCCGAATTGCGGGTAACAGCGCGGCTTTTCCGTTTCGGTGTACCGTTGGCGGTATGACCCATGTTGATGCTGATGTTGCCGTTGAAGTCGAGCTACCTAAGGGCGGAATGACAATCGATATTATTGATACTTTTGCTTTCAACGAAGATGGAAAAGTCATCGAAATGAAGGCCTATTGGGGCCCGACAAATATAACACAATTATAATGCATAGCCGACTTTCCGATTGACGTTCGGAAAGTCCAAAGCTACAAAATATAGGCAAGAGCCTAGGGATCGTAATGGATAGTATTGACGTAGATGTTTTAGTTGTTGGATCGGGCGCAGGCGCGCTGACTGCAGCTATCACAGCTCACGATCAAGGCGGCAAAGTTCTCGTTGTTGAAAAGTCCGATATGTATGGCGGAACATCTGCAACCTCGGGCGGCGGCATTTGGATACCGTGTAATCATCTGATGGCAGAGCATGGGCAGAGCGATACGCCCGAGGCCGCTTTTGAATATATGAAGGCTTGTATCGGCGATGCTGTATCTGACGAGCGTTTGAAAGCCTATGTCGATAATGCGCCGAAAATGCTCAAAGACATGGAAGATAAATCCGATGTGTGTTTCGTCTCTACGCCCTATGCAGATTATCTGACGGAAAAGCCTGGGAGTAAGGAGGGGTGGCGTACGCTTGACCCAGTCCCCATGTCGGCAACGAAACTTGGCAAAGAATTTTTAAATATGCGTCCGCCTCATCCACAAACCATATTTGGGGGATTTACAATTACGATCAAAGAAGCCCAGACCATTATCACACGTCAAAAGGGATGGAAATGGATCATGGCGAAGCTGATGATTTCTTATCGTCTTGATATTCCAATGCGCATGAAATCAAAACGTCATCGCCGTCTGTGTTTGGGAAATGCCTTGGTTGGGCGTTGCTTGACATCAGTGTTTAAACGTAAAATTCCTATTTGGCGAGAATCGCCTCTGAAGTCCTTGATAGAAACCGAGGGTCAAGTTACTGGCGCAATCATCTCAAAAAATGGTCAAGACTTCCGTGTGAATGCCGCCCGTGGCGTCATTCTAGCAGCGGGTGGGTTTGAACATAATGCCAAAATGCGTGAGAAAAACCTGCCAGGACCAACCGATACAAAATGGAGCGCAACGCCGGGACATAATACAGGCGATGCTCATAAAGCCGCTGAGGCCGTAGGCGCGAAAATGACATTGATGGACGCCGCGTGGTGGGGGCCGTCAGTTCGTCTGCCGCGCGATGATAGATCTCGAGTTCTGTTTGCTGAGCGGGCTTTGCCAGGCATTTATATCGTGAACGAAAAAGGTGAGCGTTTCTTGAACGAGGCCGCGAGTTACGACGAAGTTGGGCGAGAGCTTCAAACACATCCAACGACGAGCTGGGTTATATTTGATCGCCGCGCGCGCGAGAAATATGGTATTGGTCCACTTTACCCAACGGCTGTTCATCCCGATTCAAAATGGAATGACTCCATCAAAGCCGTGGTCAAAAAATCAGACACGATAGCGGGTCTGGCAGATATGATGGGTGTGGATGCAGACGGTCTGGCGAGAACCGTTGAGAAAGTCGCGAAATATTCTGAGACTGGTATAGATGAAGATTATGCCTCTGGCAGCGCTACCTATGACCGCTATTACGGCGACCCCACTGTCACGCCCAATCCGTGCCTCGCGCCCTTAGACAAGGCGCCTTATTATGCCTTTCCGGTTTATCCGGGGGATATAGGCACAAAGGGCGGGGTAGATGTGAATGCTAATGCGCAGGCCTTGAATAAACAAGGTATGCCAATCGCGGGTCTTTACGCCACAGGAAATACCGCGTCATCCGTGATGGGGTATACATATCCTGGAGCGGGGTCTACGATTGGGCCAGCCATGACATTTGGATATGTGGCGGCGAAACATATTATGGGTGCTAACGCTTAAATTCTAACAGGAGAAAAGAGAATGGCTTTTAACGGAACTTGGAATATTACAATGAAAACCCCGATGGGGGACCGCGAAGCTGTGCTGACGCTGGCTCAAGATGGCGACGCTCTATCGGGCACGATGGAAGCGGATGGTAACACGGTTGATGTTGTCGATGGTAAAGTCGAAGATGGCCGTGCCAAATGGAAAGCCGACATTACAACACCTATGCCTATCACGTTAGAATTCGATGTCGCGGATGCTAGCGGTGATCTGGACGGCACAGTTAAGCTTGGTATGTTTGGCAGTTCTGGCGTTTCGGGAACACCCGCTTAAAAATAAGGGCTCGACATGTTCAAAAAGATACTCGCGATTCTCATTATCTTGCTAATTGCGGGTTTCGTTTTTGCCAAAGTCAAATTTAAGAAAGTCGCGTCCTCCGATTTTGATTTTCCAACTGAGCAAACAGCTAACTTAGCGCAGCTTGTCAAAACGCGGCCTGCCGATGCTGGCCCGCCTAATGTGATTATTTTGCTAGCTGATGATTTGGGCTGGGCCGATGTTGGTTATCGCGGCAGTGATATTCAAACGCCCAATATAGACCGTCTTGCCAAAGAAGGGATGCGGCTTGAGCGCTTTTACGCCACCCCGTTTTGTACGCCGACCCGAGCCGCCTTAATGACGGCGCGTGACCCGATTAAACTAGGCGCGGCTCATGCTGTTTTTATGGCGTGGGATAATGGCGGTATATCGCCGACGGAGCGTTTCATGCCCGAAGACTTCAAAGAGGCGGGCTACGAAACTGCGATAATTGGCAAATGGCATTTAGGCCATACCATTGAACAGCACACGCCTAATGCGCGTGGCTTTGATCACTTTTATGGTCATTTTAATACCGACGTTCTTTATTTTGACCACACATTTGCGGGCGGACATGACTTTCAAGAAAATGGTGTGCCTGTTGACCATGACGGTGAATATGCCACGAATATTCATGGCAATCAGGCCGTGCGGTATATGGAAGAGATGCGCGATCCCAATAAGCCATTTTTTATGTATGTTCCGTTCCTCGCGCCACATTCACCTATGGAAGCCAAAGATGAAGACATGGCGAAATATCCCGCGCGGATAAATACGCCGCGCTTTCCGGCCAAAACCTATGCGGGAATGGTCGATAGTATGGACCAAGCCATTGGCGATATTCTCGATAGTCTCGACGCTCAAGGCATAGCTGATAATACGATCGTGCTTTTCTTTTCAGATAATGGAGGGTTCTATAATTTTGGCGGCGTGAATAAGCCGCTGCGCGGCGGAAAGCTTGAAGCCTATGAAGGCGGCGTGCGGGTGAATGCTGTTATGCGCTGGCCCGATGTTTTACCTCCCAATACGGTCAATGAAAATGTCATATCCGTTATGGATGTTTATCCAAGCCTGATGAATGCGGCAGGCGTTGCGCCGAAGTATAAAAAGGAAATTGACGGTATAGACCGTTGGGGCGCAGTGCTGGGCTCAGGCGAGAAAGATCGGGGTGAGCCACTAGTCTTTACTTCTAATGTCTCCATTTATAATTTGTTCAAATATGGCGTGCTGGACGGGCAATGGAAACTCGTCCAAGAGGTCGATCATCTGCGCCGAACAACAGAGGTCAAAACAGAGCTGTTTAATGTGTGGTCTGACCCAAATGAGAGCGTCGATATTTCAGCTGACTATCCGGCTCAAGTTGAACGCCTCACTAAAATTTTAGATAAACGATTAGCTCAACATCCTGTTGGCGGAGTTACTGTCAAAATTCAGCCTCACCCGGGCTGGCGTGCGCCTAATGATTATGCCGATGTTGTCATCCCAGCAGAAGATGTCCTCCCTGATATGTGGGAGGGCTTCGGGCCGCTCGCGACCACGGTTTTGCAGCAGACTTACGGTGAAAAAGGCCGCATCAAATATGATTAATCTGGTCTGACGAGTTGACCCGCTAGGTTGGCTCGCTTAGGTGAGGACGTTAAGTCGATTTGGATTTTATTATGTCAGCTGTGCAAAATAGTTCTCAAGATGTTGTCTTAGTGACGCAAAGGCGCGTTGCCTGTGATGGCGGAGGCGGCGCGCTTGGTCATCCCAAGACCTATTTAGATATGGGTGTTGAAACTCAAGTCACCTGTAAATATTGTGGCCGAGTTTTTGTATTGGATAAAGATGCTCCCGCATCAGCTCATTAATTGCCCAGTTGGAAACGGTAACGTTTAATGACGCCAACAGCGGGCTGGGCTTTACCCCCCACAGTTTTGGGATGAAAGCGCGTCCGTAGCGCCGCCCGTTCAGCCGCTTTAACAAAAGACTTCCCATATTTTTGAGCGTCGACGCGAACAAGTTCGGTCATGGCGACTTTACCGGAATCGTCGATATTGAGTTTTAGAGTTACAACCGCTTCAATGTCCGCTCGCATGGCTCTACGAGGATAGCGAGGGTTCACATTTCTTCTGATTTTTGGCGGAATGATCTCTAATGCCGCCACTTTTGGAGCTGGCTCAATGGGCACGGGAGGTACGAAGACAGGCGGCGGCGCGACGGGGCGAGGACCGCCAGCGAGGATGCTATCGGGTACATCTTTTGGAATAGGACTTTTTTGATCTTTTAATTTTCGGCTAGGGGAAATGGATTGCTCTTCCCCTTCGGTTAATGTGTCCCGGATAGACTGAATTTCTTCCGTGCGGCTGCCGAGTAACGCGCCGCCCCATTTGGCCACATAAGTGTCCAGCGCGGTTATTTTATCCGTTTGGGCGTTTTTAGGGTCATATACGATGTCAGTTAAATCAATCCATTCAGAGGCTTCATATGTTCGAATGACATCAAGTTGTGCCTCAACGGAGGGGGTGCGTGCGCTATTAGGATATGTTGTTAAGAAGTCTTGCAATCTGGCGCGCCGCATAGGGGCTTGTACCTCTGAAATCGCTTTGCGGTAAGTGGCAAGCTCTGCTTTCAAGAAGTCATCATCATTTTGCGGAACAGATACACCTGGGCTTGTCCAATAAACGATCACGACAATAGCCATGAGGCCAAGCATGGCTGCTAGCCAAATCAGCTTATTATGCTTTGGCTCGCGTATTGCGAGCTCGTCCCGTGGATCGTCAATTGACTGATACACCTTATTTATGCCCTCCCGGAATTTCCGGTCTTCTATCATTTTTCAAGTTCAAGCCAAATATATACGGCAAAATTGGGGCAGGCTATTGAATAAAGCAGAGGAGAGGGTCAAAAGACCTTACTTATAAGGATTCTCATGTCAGCCACTGCGCCCGTCGATAAAAACTCCCACGTCGTTCTCGTTGATGGCTCAGGCTATATTTTTAGAGCCTATCACGCTTTGCCACCCTTAACGCGTAAATCGGACGGTTTGCCAATCGGAGCTGTAGCTGGGTTTTCTAATATGCTGTTCAAATTATTGCGCGGACAAAATGATGAAGATCGACCTTCGCATTTTGCCGTTATTTTTGACAAAGGCAGCTACACCTTTCGAAATGATATTTTCCCTGAATATAAAGCCAATAGATCGGAAACACCGGAAGACCTTATTCCGCAATTCCCGCTCACCCGCGATGCCACGCGGGCCTTCGGCTCACCGGCGATAGAGATGGAAGGGTTCGAAGCGGATGACTTGATTGCGACCTATGCGAAGCAAGCCGAGGCCAAGGGCGCCCGCGTGACTATTATCAGCTCTGATAAAGATCTCATGCAACTCGTCTCCGACCAAGTCTCTATGCTGGACACGATGAAGAACAAAGCCATTGGCCGTGAAGAGGTTATTGCCAAATTTGGCATGGGACCTGAAATGGTCACGCAAATTCAGTCTTTAGCTGGCGATAGCGTTGATAACATTCCGGGCGTACCGGGTATCGGGGTTAAAACGGCAGTCCTGCTCCTCAATGAATATGGCGATTTGGAAACATTGCTTGAGCGCTGCGGCGAAATTCCGCAAAAGGGTCGACGCGAAAAGATGATGGCCAATATTGATAATGCTCGAGTTTCTCTTGAGCTTGTCACGCTCAAGACAGATGTGGATGTCGAAGTGCCTCTTGAAGACTTGGCTGTTTCTGACCCTGATGTTGATGTTCTTTTTGATTTCTTGGACGAGATGCAATTTAGAACCCTAACCGCCCGCGTACGCGCGGCGTTAGGCGAAGGCGATACGGATGGTATTCGCAAGGACGATACCAAGCCTGCCTTTGAGGGACCGGGTCATAAGGCAACGCCAGATAATGTCGTCTTTGATAAATCTAAATATGAATGCGTAACGACGACCGAGCGTCTGGCACATTGGATAAAACGCTGCGAAGAAACTGACGTGATTGCCGTTGATCTGGAGACCAACAGTCTGGATAGCGCAGCCGCTGATCTTGTTGGGATTTGTTTGGCCGTTGCTGATAATGAAGCCTGTTATATTCCCTTGGCTCACCTTGGGGATAATGAGGGAGATATGTTTGGCGGAGACGCACCCACGCAGCTGCCCTTAGATGCAACTTTGAAAGCTCTAAAACCCATTTTGGAAAATCCATCTATTTTAAAGGTGGGGCAAAATTTCAAATATGACATTGGCGTGTTTCAGCGCCATGACATTCAGCCAGCTCCTTATGATGATACGATGTTGATATCTTATTCGCTAGCGGGCGGGCTTCATGGACATGGGATGGATTATCTCTCTGAGACTTATTTTGGACATAAGCCGATTAGTTTTAAAGAGATTGCCGGAACAGGAAAAAAGCAAAAGACTTTTGATCAAATCAGTTTGGAAGAGGCAACTCCCTATGCCGCTGAAGATGCGGATGTGACCTTGCGGCTCTGGAAGTTTCTCAAGCCTAAACTCGCCGCCCAGCAAGTTGCGACTGTTTATGAAACGCTCGAACGTCCATTACCTGCGGTTATCGCCAAGATGGAAAATCAAGGGATTAAAGTTGACCGCGCTGATCTGGCCCGTTTGTCTTCTGACTTTGCGCAAAAAATGGCAGGGCTAGAAGCTGAGGCCCATGAGCTGGCCGGGACCCAATTTAACCTCGGCTCACCGAAGCAGCTCGGCGAAATTCTCTTCGATCAAATGGAGCTTAAAGGCGGTAAGAAAACTAAAACCGGGGCGTGGCAGACCGGGGCAGGGGTACTTGAGGACCTCGCGGCATCAGGCGAAAAGCTCCCGCAAACGGTTTTAGACTGGCGGCATTATGCTAAGCTGAAGTCAACCTATACGGACGCTTTGGTGGGTCAAATTAATCCCAATACAGGGCGTGTTCATACGAGTTTTTCCTTAGCCTCGACAACAACTGGGCGCTTATCTTCTTCTGATCCAAACCTTCAAAATATTCCGATTAGAACCGAAGAAGGCCGCAAAATCCGCGATGCCTTTGTCCCTGAAGATGGCCATGTTCTCGTGGCGGCAGATTACTCACAAATCGAGCTCAGACTTCTGGCGCATGTGGCTGATTTAAAAACCATGAAACAAGCTTTTGCTGACGGGGTTGATATTCATGCCCTCACCGCCAGCGAAATGTTTGATGTCAGTTTAGATGATATGGACCCGGCCACTCGGAGACGGGCTAAGGCGATTAACTTTGGGATTATTTACGGCATCTCAGCTTTTGGCCTGGCGAATAATTTGGGCATTTCGAGGACCGAAGCCAGCGCCTATATTAAAAGCTATTTTGAAAAATTTCCGGGTATCAAAGCCTATATGGATGCGGCCAAAGCGGAAGCCAGAGAATATGGTTATGTGAAAACCCTATTTGGCCGCAAATGCCATATTAAGGGGATTGCTGATCGCAACCAAGCCGTCAGGGGCTTTGGAGAACGACAGGCCATTAATGCCCCAATTCAAGGCGCCGCGGCAGATATCATGCGCCGCGCCATGATCCGAATGCCCGATGCCATTGCTGGGATTGAAGGCGCGCGAATGCTTCTTCAGGTTCATGATGAATTGGTCTTTGAAGTTCCTGAGGCCAAGAGTGAGGCGCTTATAGAAACCGCCAAAGCTACGATGAAAAACGCAGCTATGCCGGCAGTAAATATCAGTGTTCCGCTAGAGGTCGAAGCCCATGCCGCTAAAAACTGGAACGATGCCCATTAGCTGTTCTTGACTTAAGTACATCTCGCGCCTAGTGACCTCGCTCACATTGCGCCGATTTGTTAAATTGCGGGCGTCCAATTAAATTCTGCTAAAAGGGTTTCCATGCCGGTTCCAATTATCGTTTTAAATTTCGGTCATAGTGTTTTGCGCTCGCTTGATGATTATAATGACGCGGCCAGTGAAATTTATCGTCATTACCGCCGTGGACAAAATGTTGTCGCTGTGACATCTGCGCAAGGCGATCAGACAGATATCTTGATGGCTGAAGCCCGTCAGGTGGGGCCAGATGGGAATGCAAAAAATTTACCTGAACTTATTCAGCTGGGAGAACGCCGATCAGCGGCTTTGCTCGCCCTCGCGTTAGAACGTATAGGAGCCCCTGCCTTTGTTAGACAAGCTCGTGATTTGGGGCTTAAGGCTAAGAATGCTGCGCTGGTTGATCTTAACGTCGAGCAGCTCGAAGATGATTTAAAAATTCATGATATTGTTGTGATGCCAGGTCATGTCGCGATTGGCGAAAAAGACCGGACTGTCTTATTAACTGAGGGCGGTTCTGATTTAACGGCGCTTTATGTGGCCAATAAGCTGGGTGTGAAAGCGTTGTTGTTAAAAGATGTTGAGGGTGTTTTTGAACATGATCCTAAACAGTCTGGACCTGCACCCCAGAGATATAACACTATTTCTTACGCTGACGCGCGAGTGAAAGCCGAGCCGCTTATATCGCCCAAGGCTCTCGATTACGCACAAGAGAATAATATTGAATTTGGTATTGGAAAGCCTGCCTTCCCGACATTTACGATGATTGGCACGCATACGGGATCAACATCGTCTATTCCGTCACCTAAAAAACTAAAAGTCGCTATGATTGGATGCGGGAGTGTTGGCGGCGGTGTTTATCGGCGCATTAAAACGTATTCTGATCGTTTTGAAATGATAAAAATCATGGTGCGGGATTTAAACAAATACATAGACCAAGGCTATAAACCTGATGAGCTGACAACTGATTTTGTGGACATCATTGCATCAAAGCCTGATGTTTTGGTTGATGTATCTGGCCCCGTTAACCCTCTGCTTGAATATTGTAAAACGATGCTGGAAGCCGGCGTTCATGTAGTGAGTGCCAATAAGCAAGCTATCGCGGCGGGGGGACAAAATTTAATTGATTTTGCGAAAGCTAATAATACTCAGCTCAGATTTTCCTCTGCGGCAGGCGGCGGGATGCCGGTTTTAGAAATGTGTATCCGAGAACGAGGTCGTATCACGCGGGTTGAGGCACTCTTAAATGGAACGACAAATTATATGCTCGGCGAAATATCTTCGGGTAAATCTTACGCTGAGGCTTTGCAGCAAGCTCAAGATAAAGGTTTTGCGGAAGCTGACCCCTCCAGTGATGTGAATGGGTCTGACGCTGCGGCCAAGATAAGATTAGTCGCTCTTTTAGGTTTCGGCGAGCAAGTTACTCTCGACGATATTCCAAGAGATACAATTGAAAACTTTGCACTGACTAACCCGCCCAAGGGAGCTATGAAGCGGGTTGCGACGTGCTGGAAAGATAGAAACGGCTTTTCAACGAAATTGGAACTTAAAGACTTGTCTCTGAATAATTTTATTGCTCAAGCCGACGGGGAAGAGGCGCATGCGATTTTCCATTTTGAGGATGGCGATCAATATAAAATTCGCGGTAAGGGCGCGGGCCGCTGGCCCACCACAGAAGCCGTCATGGCTGACCTATTCGATATTTCTGCAACGTATTTTTAGGTATTTGTCAGCTTTCGGGTTGTCCAAAGCGATAAAGCAAAAATAACAAAATGCGCTGCGTTCATGGCAATTGGCAGCAAATACTGCCCGATGAACGGTATAAAGACGTAGAGCAATACCATTAAAACCAATAGCGCTAGAGGCGAAAAGAAGGCCATCCATTTTGGATAGTGAGAGCGATTTTTCAAAATTTGAAAAACCCAAAGGATAGACAAGATAAACATTGCGATACGCAGGACATTGATAAGAGGTTCATTATGTGTTGCGAAGGCGTCTTGCAGGGTTTGTAAGTTTTGTCCGGAGGCGATATCATGCGCTGTTAAAGCCAAGAATACCCTCTGGCTAATCCAAGCGGTACCAATGACAAAACCATAGGCCCCGAGGCAAAAGAACACGCGCCTTGCCCATCCATTTGATCGATCAATATTAAATGCGAGATGCCAATATCCCATTAGGTAAAGCGGAGCGGCGAGCACGGCAATATAGTGACCTAAGGTTAAACGTGTTTTTGGAACATCGGTAAAAAAGGCGTAGCCATCTTCATATCCACCATTAGGCGTGTATTGGAGTAGAAACTCGCCAAGTCCAACGAGACAAGCGCCTAAGAGTCCCAGCCATCCGCAGAGCCGCGCAAATTTTACGGTGTCCATGTGATGACCCCATTCGGGGCGGCGTTAAAGGTTTTCGTCGTGCCGTCTAGCAAGGTGATAACGGCTTTTGAAAAGGTGTCTGTGCCAAGGCCAAAAATCATTGCTCGGCTTTGATCTGACCCAAGGCCTTCTCCAGCAATGAGCTGTTGTATTTGAGTGTTTCCTGCCGAGTCCGTTACGACGGCTTTTGCGCCTAAAAACCGGGTTTGATTGGGAAGTTGGACTTTAATGCCATTTCCTGTGCCGCCAGATGATATATAGGCCTTGGATTTACCAGCAATATTAGCCCAGATAAGATCAGGCTTACCGTCATTATTAAAATCCGAGACGAGCGGCGTAATACCAAAGGCTTTATTGACGGCATTTGCTTTTTTCTCGGCGGGTAAAAATGTGCGGCCATCTTGATTGAGCAGCAATTTACCAGGGTAGCGATATAAGACCGAATTGCCGGGAAGCCGCGCATAATTCTGCGCCGCCAATAAATCTGGCTTACCATCCAAATCCATGTCTTGAATAACGGTTCCCCATCCAAACCCAAGACGGTGAAGGCCGGCCTTTTCGGCCTTATCTGTGAAGGTGCCATTTTTATTATTCAGCAGATAATATTCTTTATTAAAAGGAGCGTCACTTTCAAGGTCTCCTCGCAATAAGGGCGTGGGCATTGTGTGACCGACATTAGAGACAAAGACATCAATAAACCCGTCATTATCATAATCACCGACACCCACGCCCATAGGATATGAACTGACAGACGGATTAGCTGCTCGGGTGAAGCTCCCATCTGAATTGGCATAAGTTTCAATTACGCCCGTATCCTGAGCAATGATGAGGTCACTATCGGTGTCGTTATCTGTGTCAGCAAAAACAGCTGTAAACGTGTTATGCTGTCGCCAGACGCCTGTTTCTTGGCTGACATCACGCCAGCTATTATCACCATTATTGACGAATAAATGGCTATATCCACCATAGCCTTCCGAGAATATAGTCTGGCCTGTTACTTCCTCGATTTTGATATAACCGGAAATATACAGATCGACTTTATTGTCCTTATTGATATCGCCAAGCGCGATGGAAAGCGGCGTTGTATTATCAGCTAAGGGTAAAGCTAAAGCCCGACTTTTAAAATGGTCGCCTTTATTGTCGTGAAACCAGATGGAGCCGCTATGGGCGGTGAAAAGATCAACGTCGCCATCTTCGTCAAGATCAATATGAGCCGCGCCGTGTGTGGCTTGATTATCAGGTTTTTTAAAGCGCAGGCCAGTATCTATAAATCCGTCAGGGTTATAGCGAAAAAGTTTGTCGTCTTGATTGAGGCCGCCGCCTAAAAATAATTCGTCAATCCCATCGCCATCCGCGTCAAAAGCGGCTGACCCTAAAAAGGGTAGCATGTTTTTTGAGTTAAACTCATGAATGAAGGGAAGCTCAGTAGATTCAAATCTGAGCTCTGTTGCGGCGGATTTTTTCCATTCCGCTTGATAGAGCTGCAGCGCAATTATGGCGGCTATCAAGAATATCAAGATAAAAATGGCGATTTTGAACAACCGACTACCAAAGCTTTGCGTATTCATGATATACCTTTTAAACGGCCGATATTATTGGCTGAGTTTGAGCTTTAATATCCAACAAAATGTGAGCCATGTCCAATTCTCCTGTTATAGTCTGGTTTCGAAGAGACTTAAGAATTGCTGATAATCCGGCGCTGACTGAGGCTGGTAAAACAGGCCAGCCCGTTATATGCCTTTACATTCTTGAAAATAATATAAGCCGTCCGTTAGGGGCAGCAAGCCAGCTATGGCTCCATCATAGTCTAGTGTCTTTGTCAGATGATTTAGCTAAAATTGGCGCGAGTTTATATCTTCGTAAAGGCCTAGCGGATTCAATTTTGAATACAGTCATTGCCGACACAAATGCCAATGCTGTCTATTGGAACCGCCGTTATGATGAGCAGGCCCGCCATCATGATAAAACGATTAAGGCGAATTTATCAGACAAAGGTATCACTCTTAAAAGCTTTCGCGCCAACCTTTTATCCGAGCCGTGGACGGTCAAAACCAAAACAGATGGCTATTATAAGGTGTTCACCCCTTATTGGCGCTCAGCTCAAAACCATATTGATATAAGTGAGCCATTAGCTTCGCCTCAAAGCCTTCACGCGTATCAAGGGGATTTGCAAAGTGATGAACTATCCGATTGGAAATTATGTCCCGCGTCACCAAATTGGGCAAAGAAAATACTACCTCATTGGTCCATAGGGTCAGACGGCGCGGCCAAAGCTTTATCTGATTTTGTCGAAAACTCTGTCGAAGACTATCCTGAAGACCGCAATAGGCCTGATAAAGAAGCGGGCACGTCACGTCTTTCACCGCACTTGGCCTTTGGAGAAATTTCGCCCAAGCAAATTTGGCAGGCCTGTAAAGATGACATTCCCAAGGCGGCTAAGTTTTTAGCCGAAATAGGCTGGCGAGAATTTTCTTATGTCCTCTTATTTCATAATCCGCGGCTAAGAACTCAAAACTTTAAACCAGATTTTGATAAATTTGAGTGGAATAATGATGAAGAGGCGTTGGAGAAATGGCAGCGCGGCCAAACGGGTTACCCCTTTGTCGATGCGGGTATGCGTCAATTATGGCAAACAGGGTGGCAGCACAACCGCGTTAGAATGGTAACGGCCAGTTTTCTTATTAAGCATCTCTTGATTGATTGGCGCCGCGGGGAAGAGTGGTTCTGGGATACATTGGTTGACGCTGATCCCGCCAGTAATGCCGCAAGCTGGCAATGGGTCGCGGGTAGCGGGGCTGATGCCTCGCCATATTTCAGAATTTTTAATCCTTTCACTCAAGGCGAAAAATTTGATCCTAATGGGGACTACGTTCGAAAATATGTCCCAGAACTAAAACATATGCCAAATAAATTTATTCACCGCCCTTGGGATGCACCTGAACTCGTCTTGCAAGAAGCAGGCGTTAAACTGGGACGGAATTATCCTAAACCGATAGTTGATCATAAATTTGCGAGAGAGAGAGCGCTCGCAAATTACAAAACCATGCGGTCACATTAATCGCGTTTTTGTGAGGTCATTGTCACTGGAATATTCTCATTTATCCTTCTAAAGGGGCGTCATGAAACAGATTGCTTATACATTAATCATTGCCTTGGCCGCTTGTAGTTCAGCCCAAAGCCCAGAATTGGCCTCCGCCGAAACAAGTCAAGCTAATGCGCCCGTCATTCAGGCTACAAAGGTCACCTCTTCAGGTCAGACAGATACAGCTATTCTGGCTGGTGGGTGTTTTTGGTGCATTGAGTCAGATTTTGAAAAACTGTCTGGCGTTACAGATGTCGTTTCGGGTTATACGGGCGATGATTTAAAAGATCCTACATATCGCGACCATGGTAATCATGTGGAAGCTGTGAAGGTTACCTTCGACCCAAAAGTTATAAATTATGATCAGATATTAGATTATTACTGGCGACACATCGATCCAACGGATGATGGAGGTCAGTTCTGTGACCGCGGCCATGCCTATATTCCCGTTATTTACGCAAGGCCGGATCAGCTAGAGCAAGCAAAAGCCTCAAAAGCTGAGATTAATGAGACCAAACCGTTCAAGGCCCCAATCGTCGTGCCTATTCTTCCCGCGAAGGAGTTCTGGGTTGCGGAGAATTATCACCAAGATTATTATCTTAAAAACCCCGTGCGCTATAATCGTTATCGCCGCGGATGCCGTAGGGACGCCGTCGTCAATAGTCTTTGGGGCTCATCTCAGAAGGTTAAAGCAAATACGTCTTATGGTAGCGGGAATTAACTTTAACGTTCCTGTGTTGGTGTATAATCATAACCTGCCCAGACTTTAAGATGACGCCGTTTTCCGCCGCCTAAATCAATATCAATATCGGGCAGTTGTTCCAATCTTTTGAAATCAGATTTTAAGGCATCAATATAATTATTGTGGTGATTTAAAATTAAAACAGGGCCTTTTTGCGCCAGAAGAGGCCGGGTCAATTCGGCATGATGTGTGGGTTTAGAACCATATAGCCACATCTTCATGGGTATTTTTTCAGCTAGGCCATAATAGGTTAAATCATAAAATATTATGCGTTTGTCTAGGGCGAGGGTTTGATAAGCTTGACCCTTATGTCCGCGCGCGAAAACGTCTTCAATTATTTTAACAGTTTCAGGCCATTTGCGTAATCGTTTCACGGAATTAGAAAGTCCAAAACTATCGGCCAAGCTAGGACTTAAAATGACGATGGCTGCGATAAAGCAGATTATAGATTGAACGACTACCCCTCCCGAAAGCCATTTTTTAAATTTAGTGGCGTATTTTAAGCCTAAATGTGCGGTGAGGATTGATCCTGCGACATAGGCCGTGACAGCCCAATTTGCGTTCGCTCGTGATAGTAAAGCTTGGATAGAGATGATAATTAAAGGACTAAGACTAAAACCCGCAATCCAGACACTCGGTTGATCTAATTTTCTACGCGGGGAAAAAGCTAAAGCCAAGACCAATAACCCAAATGTTATGGGGCCAAAGACAACGAATTGTTCAGCCCAAAACTGAATAAGTTCTGAGGGATGAAAAGGGATGTTTCCCGTCTTTAAATTTGCATTATCAGCCGTATGGCTAACGGTTGCAAAGTTATGCGCGACATTCCAAAGAATATTGGGCAGAAAAACAACGATCGCTATGACCGCCGCTATCAAGCCCTTGAGACTTATCAGCCCTTGTCGTGTTTTCCCATCATAAAGACAGGCCAGAGCCAAGGCGGGTAGAAAAAACAGCATCGCATATTTTGCTAAGAGACCGATTCCGATGGCAAGGCCAAGCTGGATAATACGAGGCCAAGTGGGGCTCACTCGGATATGCAGCCAAGCATTAAGCGCGATAGACCAACACAGTAAAAGCGGGACATCTGTGCTGACAATACCAGAAGAGAGCCAAAGCGCGGGCATTAAAAGATAGACAGTCGCCGACCAAAACCCAGTTCGCGCGTCAAAAACGAGATGAGCTGTTCTAAAAATGACAAAGGCCGTTATGGAGTGCAAGATAGGGGACGATAAACGTACGGCCCATTCAGCATCGCCAAAAGTAGAGGTGGTCATCCAAATGACCCAGGCGATTAAAGGCGGTTTTGTAAAATAGCCCCAATCAAGCTCTTTTGACCACGCCCAATATTGGGCTTCATCACCATGTAGTCCTAATGGCGATATGATTAAAGCCCCAATACGTATGGCCAGCAGAGCTATAATAAGCCAGAGAGTCCATCTTTGATATGGAAGTGTTTCGGTCACGCGCGTGATATGGTGATAATTCGCCGTAAAATAAACTCAATTTATGTGTCATTAATACCGTAGTAAGGAGAGTGTAGGAACAGAGCGTATGGGACAAACACATATTGGACATGCTCTTATTTTCGATTCAGGCGTCGGTGGTCTTTCCGTTGTTGCCGAAATTCGAAAACGATTACCCTTGCTTCAAATGAGCTATGTCGCGGATGACATGTTTAGGCCCTATGGCGAAAAGTCTGAAGCTCAACTCAAAGCGCGTTTGCCGCGCTTGTTATGGGAATTATCAGAGATGATATCGCCGGATATTATTGTCATTGCCTGCAATACCGCCTCAACAACGGCGCTCAAAGATATTCGTGAAGTTATTGATATACCTGTTATTGGCGTGGTGCCTGCGATTAAGCCCGCCGCGCAGATCAGCAAAACCCAAACTATTGCTGTGCTTGGAACTCCCGGAACAGTGCGGCGCAAATATGTTGATAGCCTTATCAAGGATTTTGCCAGTGACTGTCATGTCATCCTCAAAGGGTCCGTCAATCTCGTCGATATAGCTGAGAAAAAACTGTCGGGACAGACCGTTGATCTGGCTTGGGTCAAAACCGAAATATCGCCTTTATTTGAAGGCCAGAAAGGCGCGGATGTTGATGCGGTTGTTTTAGCTTGCACGCATTTCCCTTTGCTACGCGATGAGCTCAAAGCCTGCGTCAATCAAACCGTGCATTGGATTGATAGCGGCGCGGCCATAGCAAAACGCGTTGAAGATGTTTTAGAGGGCTTGCCAGAGATAAAACATAAATCTCACGATCAAGAGATTGCTTTTCTTGTGGGACCAAATGCGACGCCTGTTCGCACACAGGCTTTTAATGATTTCGGATTTACGCGCGTTATTGGCTTAATGAGTTAGTTTTTTGTAGAGGATATACAAAATAGCCAAACCAATAAAGGCCACGATTGTAAACAGGCCAAATTTTTCTTTCATAAAAGTTTCGGCTTGGTTGCCGAATTTTTTAATGACCCATCCAATAAAGAAAAATTGTCCAAAGCGCGCGAGGATACTGGCAATAATAAAGACGCCGAAATTTATTTTCATTGCGCCAGATAAAATCGTAATAACCTTATACGGGAAGGGGGTTAACCCTGCCCCAAAAACGGCGAGAGCACCATATTCATCGGTAAAGCTTCGAAACTTTGCAGCCGTATCCAGTTTGCCTAATTTCTCAAGCAATGGCTGCGCAAAGGCATCATAGGCAAACCAACCCAGAAAATAACCAACAATTCCGCCGAGAATTGAGAATACAGCGCATATGGTGGCGTAATACCAAATTTTACGATGATCGGCTTGCATCATCGCGGCGGCCATTACGGCGGTCGGAATAGGGAATATAATACTCTCGATACAAGCAATAAAACCCAGTAAAGGAACAGCATGTTTGTGCCGCGCGAGGTCTTTGGTGCCTTCATACCATTTATCGAGAAATGCGAGATTACCTTTCATCAGTTCCGTTTATGCGTAAACTCCTAAGGCATGATTAAGGCGGTATATTGTCAAACATAAGAAAGCCAAAAAATCCTATAGTCTTTTGAAATCTTGTGCTCTATAGCGCTCTTTCCATGGTACGCGGGTGTGGCGGAATTGGTAGACGCGCGGGATTCAAAATCGTACCACTTTACATTTTCAATTAAAAATATATAATAAA
>CAYYMI010000011.1:0-55004 GCA_964472905.1 uncultured Hellea sp.
TTTGACGGACGTAGATTTCAACCATGTGGTTTCAACTCATTTCTAATACAAAATTAAAGGCCCCGTCATTCGAGGCCCTTTGGAAAGGGCGGTGTCTAGCGGCTTGAAAGAGGTTCGTAAAGCGTTGTTTGGTATAAAAACATGCGAAATAAGGCTTTTTCACGCTAGATTTTGGTGTTTTGACCTATATATAGCCCTTTATGACCAAGCGCACCGCTCTTTATCCTGGAACCTTTGACCCCATGACTTTGGGGCATTTGGATATTATGAAACGGGCCTCTAATCTTTGCGATAAGCTGGTTATTGGTGTTGCAATCAACCGCAGTAAAGGGCCGCTTTTTGCCCTCGATGAGCGTGTCGAGATGGTTGAACATGTTGTCGCGCCGTTTCGCGAACGTATAGAAGTTGAAGTCAAACCTTTCGAAGGTTTACTGATACATTTTGTTGAAAGCGTTGGGGCGTCTATGATAGTGCGCGGGCTTAGAGCTGTTTCAGACTTTGAATACGAGTTTCAAATGGCTGGAATGAATGATCGCTTAAACCCGGATATAGAGACAGTTTTTTTGATGGCCGACCCACAATTTCAAACGATTGCTTCGCGATTAGTTAAAGAAATAGCCCGGCTTGGCGGGGATGTCTCTCAATTTGTAACGCCGGAAGTTGAGCTTCGCTTAAAGGATAAATTTTCATGATAAAACGTTTAGCTTTGACGCTCCTGGCAACGGCTGCGCTGACAACATCTGCTTGCGCTGCTGAAGAACAAACCACAACAGAGCGCGTTCTCAGTCAGGCCACAGCCACGCTTCACACAGGGTTTAATGCGCCTGATGAAGCTTGGAGAGAGATTGATCCTGAAAATACCTTATATATTGATCTGGAATATGGACGTGTTGTCTTAGAACTTTATCCGGAAATTGCGCCTATTCATGTTGAGCGTATCAAGACTTTAACGCGGCAAGGGTTTTATGATTTTGTGACCTTTCATCGCGTTATCGAAGGATTTATGAACCAAACAGGTGATCCCAAAGGTGATGGAACAGGGGATTCCGATTTGCCTGATATCACCGCTGAATTTACATTCCGCCGCGGTTCTGACATGCCTGTCACACTTGTTGGCGCGCGGCCATCAGGGCAAGGGGATATAGGCGTAGGGTTTTATAAAGCTTTACCTGTTGCGACCCAGCCAACATCTCAGGCTATTTTGACTAAAGACGGAAAAGTCGCGGCTTTTGGACTTCACTGCAAAGGTGTGACATCCATGGCGAGAACAAGTGATCCAAACTCGGCCAATAGTCAGTTTTTTTTGATGCGTGATACGTCTCCACACCTAGACAGCCAATATTCGATTTGGGGAAATACGGTTTTAGGGCACGAATATTTGACGAAAATCAAAGTTGGGTCAAAAGGCGAAAATCCCAATTTTGTACCTGATGTGATGAAAAAAGTACAAGTGGCGGCGGATGTACCTGCTGCAGAGCGTGTTAATGTGCAAGTTCTTAAGGCCGATAGTGCGGCCTTTAAAAATTATCTGAAAACTCAAAAGAAAGCTGATGGATCGTACCCTGATGTATGTGATATTCAAGTCCCGTCGCGCGTAAAATAACTTAAATAAAAGCTAAATATAAGAGAGAAATATAATGGCTGAAAAACTAATTCTGAGCCTTGATGCAAATGATGGTAAGGCAGGAGATGTAACAATTCTTTTGCGTCCTGATCTTGCGCCCAAGCATGTAGAACAAATTACGCGCCTTGCTAAGGACGGCTTTTATGACGGCCTGACATTTCACCGCGTCATTAATGGATTTATGGCTCAAGGTGGTTGTCCGAACGGGACGGGCATGGGCGGGGCGAAAGAGCAAATTCCGGCTGAATTTAATAAGCATCCCCATATTGAAGGCGTATGTTCTATGGCGCGTTCATCCAATCCAAATTCGGCTTCTAGCCAGTTTTTCATCTGCTTGGATGATGCTGGGTTCCTTGATGGCCAATATACCGTTTGGGGTGAAGTCGAGAGCGGTATGGAGCTTGTTCACGCTTTGCCAAAAGGTGAACCACCACGTTATCCGGGTAAAATCGTCAAAGCGACTGTCGCTTAATCAACGATACCCTTAATCAAAGGGGCTTATTCGCCATGAGACTTAGCGCCTTTGATTTTAATCTCCCTGAAGAAAATATAGCCCTTCGTCCTGCGCGGCCTAGGGATAGCGCCCGTTTACTACAAGTCTCAGAGAGAGGACAGTTTTCGGATCATATTGTCAAAGACTTACCTTCAGTTTTGAAAGAAGGTGATGTCTTAGTTCTCAATGAAACCAAGGTGTTACGAGCAGCTTTGACAGGAATTCGTCCTGCGCGCGAACATGGCGGCGGAGGAGATGTGAAGCTGAACGTGAATCTTCACACTGAAGTCTCAAATAAAGAGTGGCGAGCTTTTGTGCGTCCGGCCAAGCGCCTTAGAGATGTCGATGTTGTGCATTTTTCTGATGCCCTTTCAGCAATTGTTTTCGATAAGCAGGACGGGGGTGATGTGGGCCTGCGGTTTAATCAATCTGGGGCTTCCTTGTTGACGGCTATAGAGGCTACAGGCCAGCCGCCATTGCCGCCTTATATTGCGCGCAAACGCGCAACAGACGACCAAGATATATCGGATTATCAAACGATCTATGCTGGGAATGAGGTCGGCTCCGTTGCCGCGCCAACAGCTGGACTTCATTTCACGCCTGATGTTTTTGACGCGCTTGGGGCAAGGGGGGTGCAGATTGAACGCCTAACGCTTCATGTCGGGGCGGGGACCTTTTTGCCCGTTAAGACGGATAATATCAAAGATCATCATATGCATAGTGAGTGGTATTCTATTTCTAAAAACACGGCTTCGCGAATCAATGAAGCCAAAAAGCAAGGGCGGCGCATTATTGCAGTAGGTACAACAGCTCTACGCGCTTTGGAATCATCCGCAATGGATAGCCAAATTGAGACTCTGGTTGATGATACGCAGATTTTCATCACACCGGGCTCTGATTTTCAAATCGTAGATGGACTGATGACAAATTTTCATCTACCTAAATCAACGCTTTTTATGTTGGTGAGCGCCTTAGCAGGGCTGCAAACAATGCAGTCCGCCTATGCTTATGCCATCGAAAAGGGTTATCGTTTTTATAGCTATGGCGACTCTAGCCTGTTATGGGCGGCAAAAGAGTAATATGGCTAAGTTCCCTTTTGAAATATCAGCGCGTGACGGCAAAGCGCGCACAGGCGTGTTAAAGACGCCGCGCGGTGATATTCGTACGCCAGCTTTCATGCCTGTCGGCACGGCGGGGACAGTCAAAGGCTTATATATGGACCAGGTACGTGAGGCCGGGTCGGATATAATTTTGGGGAATACCTATCATCTTATGCTGCGCCCGGGCGCTGAACGGGTCAAAAAACTAGGCGGATTACATAAATTTGGGGGCTGGGATGGACCAATATTGACTGATTCAGGAGGTTTCCAAGTTTGGTCTTTATCCAAGCTACGGAAAATGAGCGAAGAAGGGGTTGAATTTCAAAGTCACTTAGACGGCTCTAAACATATGTTATCGCCTGAACGCTCTATTGAGATACAGGCTGATCTCTTAGGCGCCGATATATCCATGCAGCTTGATGAATGTACGGACTTTCCTTCGCCCTATGAGGCTGCAGCGAAGTCCATGGAACTGTCATTGCGCTGGGGGAAGCGGTCTTTGGCCGCTTTTGGGGAGCGTGAGAATCAGACCCTTTTTGCAATCGTCCAAGGTTCTACTTTCGAAGACTTACGACGCATGAGTGTCGAGGCGAGTGTTCGCGAGGAGACTGCTGGCGGATATGGTGGTTTTGCAATCGGTGGTTTGGCTGTTGGTGAAGGTCATGAGGCTATGTGCGAAACATTGGAATTTACGGTCCCGTACTTACCCGAAGATCGACCTCGCTATCTCATGGGTGTCGGTAAACCTATTGATTTAGTCGAAGCGGTTGCTCGCGGTGTTGATATGTTTGATTGCGTGATTCCCACGCGTTCGGGCCGTCATGGCCAAGTGTGGACAGATAAAGGGCCTTACAGCATCAAAAAAGCTCAATATTCAGAAGATGATGGCCCGCTGGACGCCTCTATTGATTGTCCTGCGAGTCAAAATTATTCCAAAGCCTATGTCCATCATTTAATCCGTTCAGGAGAGCTACTGGGGGCGATGGTGCTAAGCTGGCATAATATAGCCTATTATCAAGACCTTATGGCCCGTATGCGCAACGCAATAAAGGATAGAGAATTCGATAATTTTCTACGTAAATTTCGTTCAGCATGGGATGGGTGAATTTATACTACTTAGACGTATTTTAGGGTTGACGGTCAATGGTCACGCCCCTAGATACCACGCACCTTTTCGAAGGTCGCCTTTGGGCGCCCGTAGCTCAGTTGGTAGAGCGCCTCACTTTTAATGAGGATGTCCACGGTTCAAGTCCGTGCGGGCGTACCATTTCTTAGAATGCACTAGAATTTATATTTTTTAGCTGGAAGTTGGTTAATTAAGGCCAGAATATGGCCTAAAGTGATGCATTTTAGCAACGGAAAATGAAATTCTTTCGTTAAAGCCCGCATGATCTGTTCATGGCCTAGTCATGTGAAGGGTAACATTGTATATAAATTGCTAATCAATGGCTCGATGGAAGAGTTGTGGCGTAAAATATAATTATCGAATTGACCGTATTGGAGGAAGTAACATGAAGCACAAGCTTCTTATAGCAGTATCATCAGCAGTTTTAATGGCGGTACCAAACTTAGCCACGGCACATGATGATGAAGGTTGGTATTTACGGGGTAACTTGGGTTACGGTATTCATACTGATGTTGATTTAACGGGTGGTTTGGATAGTAGTTTTCATGGGAATGGTCTTCAGAGTGAAGGTAATGCCACGGGTTCATTAGGCTTGGGTTACCAATTAGGTAACAATTGGCGCGTTGAAGGTGATCTTGACTCACTATGGACTGACTTAGGATCAATTAGCCAAATACCAGGGACATCGGCAAAATTAAGAACATCATCTTTGATGTTAAATGCGATTTATGATTTTGATGAGTTTGGAGATTGGGCCCCATATGTTGGCGCTGGTGCTGGTATTGTTCGCGCGAAAGGCGATTTTGCAGCGCATGATTTCTTAAATCCAACTTTATCGACTAATCCTGCATGTGTTGGTGGTAGAACCTCTGGTCAAGGCGAGACGTGTATTGTTTCTGATGAGGATACAGGATTTGGTTGGCAATTACTGGCTGGTCTTGGCTATGATATTTCCGAAAATTTGAAGTGGGATACACATTATACGTATAGAGATGTATCCAATCTTGATTTTGATGGAGATCGTGTAAATTTAATTACGAACGGTGCGAATGCTTTCAGTACAAATGCTACGGGCATTGGATCACATAGCTTGGTTACAGGTTTTCGTTACTTATTTGGACATAAGCATGATGCGACGCCGGTTGCGCGGCCTGTTGCTACGCAGACCGTCACACAGTATAAGTGTTGGGACGGTGCTATTGTATCGGATATCAATGGATGTGCCCCACAAACTGTAACTGAGACTGTTCAGCAATATCGTTGTTGGGACGGTGAAGTCGTCACAGATATTAATGGATGTAAACAACAAACCGTAACCCGTGAAGTTGTTTCCGCAAGAGGAAATAATGTTGCATCGTTGTGCGCAAATGAATTCCGTCAGGAAACTATTTATTATGAATTTGATAAAGGGCAGTCTGCTGAAACAAAGTCTACGATAGGGCGTATATTAGATATTGGACAATATTGTAATGTTGGCAATATTCGTGTTGTTGGACATACAGATTCATCTGGAGCTGCGCCTTATAATTTAACGTTATCGCAGCGTCGTGCGAAAGATGCGCGGGATGAATTGGTTCGTCAGGGCATTGATGGAGCTCGTATTACGTCTGAAGGTAAAGGCGAATCTGAATTGGCAGTCCAAACAGGTGATGGTGTTAAAGAACAACTTAACCGAAGAACTGAGGTTCTTATCTCATTAAATTCCGTTGGAGTTGTAAATTAAAATTCATTTTGTTCAGAGGAATGAATGTAGTTTATCTTGTGATTTCCTCTTGTGTTATCATAAGCTAATGCTGTAGATAACTAAAAATATGACTAATTTGTGGGAGGGAATCACAATGAAAATTTCAACACTATTAGCGACCTCATCGCTAGCACTACTTGGTTTAACAACAACAGCCACGGCACATGATGATGAAGGTTGGTATTTACGGGGTAACTTGGGTTACGGTATTCATACTGATGTTGATTTAACGGGTGGTTTGGATAGTAGTTTTCATGGGAATGGTCTTCAGAGTGAAGGTAATGCCACGGGTTCATTAGGCTTGGGTTACCAATTAGGTAACAATTGGCGCGTTGAAGGTGATCTTGACTCACTATGGACTGACTTAGGATCAATTAGCCAAATACCAGGGACATCGGCAAAATTAAGAACATCATCTTTGATGTTAAATGCGATTTATGATTTTGATGAGTTTGGAGATTGGGCCCCATATGTTGGCGCTGGTGCTGGTATTGTTCGCGCGAAAGGCGATTTTGCAGCGCATGATTTCTTAAATCCAACTTTATCGACTAATCCTGCATGTGTTGGTGGTAGAACCTCTGGTCAAGGCGAGACGTGTATTGTTTCTGATGAGGATACAGGATTTGGTTGGCAATTACTGGCTGGTCTTGGCTATGATATTTCCGAAAATTTGAAGTGGGATACACATTATACGTATAGAGATGTATCCAATCTTGATTTTGATGGAGATCGTGTAAATTTAATTACGAACGGTGCGAATGCTTTCAGTACAAATGCTACGGGCATTGGATCACATAGCTTGGTTACAGGTTTTCGTTACTTATTTGGACATAAGCATGATGCGACGCCGGTTGCGCGGCCTGTTGCTACGCAGACCGTCACACAGTATAAGTGTTGGGACGGTGCTATTGTATCGGATATCAATGGATGTGCCCCACAAACTGTAACTGAGACTGTTCAGCAATATCGTTGTTGGGACGGTGAAGTCGTCACAGATATTAATGGATGTAAACAACAAACCGTAACCCGTGAAGTTGTGCGTCAAGTGCCAGTTGTACAGCAACCTGTCGTTCAGCGGACAAACTTGAACGTTTGTGGATCATCTAATGTTGGAATTTTCAATGTAAATACATCCGCAACGCCTAAGCAGCTTAGCCGTCTGGGAACGTTACCTGAATTTGGAGACTCACATGGCTTGTCACCAGATCAATTCTTCCAGAAGCTTCAAACTGCTTATAACAGTAATGCTGCTGATAAGGCTTATTTGAACCATCTGTTCAAATCTATGGGCTATTCAAATGGATTTGCTGACGCTCAGAGCTATATGTTCTCAGAAGAAACACTGCCAGTTGGAACCGCTGGTCTACTCGGCCTTGGTAAGCAACATCACTATAATTACTCAATTCTTCCGAGTAATGACCGCGATCGCCAAGCGTTCCGTATTCAATCTGCCAATGGAACAGTTGTTCACTTCATGAAGACATGCGGTAACTACTTCTATGGTTGCGAATAGTCTTAAGAGCTATACCGAATTAATGACGGAGCCCTCGGGCTCCGTTTTTTTATGCCTTAATAAGACCTAGCTTTAGAATTTTATTTCTACTGCAAGCCTGCTAATTATATGTAAGCCTTAAGGAGTTAACCGTTGAGACAGATTCGCCTGACATCATCTGAGCAATCAATTATTGATCATATGGATGATAGCCAGACTGACAAGATTGAAACGGTTGAGCGCTGGTCCTCGCAAAATTCAGGCTCACATAATAGAACCGGTCTTGATAGGATGAGAAACTTACTTTCTGATAGGTTTGCCTCACTACCAGGAAAGATCTCCGATATAGACTTACCCAAAGGTGAACATATAACTTCATCTGGCGGCGTGGAAGAAATCGAATATGCGCCAGCCCTCAAAGTCACAGTCCGGCCAGAGGCTCCTGTGCAGATCGTGCTAACAGGGCATTATGATACTGTTTTCCCTAAAGACTTTCATTTTCAAACCCCCGTAAGGGTTGATGAGGATACTATAAACGGCCCGGGGACTGCAGATATGAAGGCTGGTCTTATGGTTATGTTGACAGCCTTGGAAGCTTTTGAGCAGTCAGATGTTGCCAAAAATATTGGGTATAATATTTTAATGAGCCCTGATGAAGAAATTGGGTCTCCCGGTTCGGCGCCAATATTAGCCAAACTCGGCAAACGTTCTCATGTTGGACTAACGTATGAACCAGCTCTTGCGGATGGTTCTATGGCCGGGGCGCGTAAAGGCAGCGGTAATTTCTCGCTCATCATTCGCGGTAGGGCAGCCCATGCTGGGCGCGAGCATCACCTGGGACGTAACGCGATTGCTGCTATGGCTGAATTTATCGGCGGAATAGAAGCGCTCAATGGTCAACGTGATGGCGTTACATTTAATATCGCTAAAATCGACGGAGGCGGGGCCAGCAATATTGTGCCGGACCTTGCGATTGGGCGTTTTAATATCCGAATGAAAGAAACAGATGATGTCACATGGATAGAGCAACAGCTTGATAAACTTATCACGGCTATAAATGCTAAAGATGGTATTCACGCTCATCTTCATGGGGGCTTTACGCGTCCGCCCAAGCCCATGTCACCTGCCAATGCTCAAGTTTTTAACTGGGTCAAAAAAGCGGGGACTTTACTTGGACAGGAGATCAAATGGGCGCCCAGCGGCGGTGTTTGTGAAGGGAATAATCTCTGGGCGTCGGGCTGTCCTAATGTCGATACGTTAGGTGTCCGTGGCGGTGATATTCATTCTGACCGAGAATATATGATAATTTCAAGCTTGACCGAACGGGCACGTTTATCGGCCGTCATTCTTATGAAAATCGCGAGCGGTGAGTTTGATGCGATTGCAGCTAAAAAGCTAGCTGTGAGCGCCTAATGCTTGTTGTTCGCCCCGCTATTTCAAAAGACATAGATGTCATTTGTAAATTGGCTGATCTTGCGGGAGCGGGGTTCACATCACTGGCTGTTGGACGCAAGGCCTTGGAAAAGAGACTGGCCAAATCTGTCAAAAGTTTTGTGGGTCCTGATGATATAAGTCCTGATCATCTTTATCTTTTGATGCTTGAAGATAGCGCCAAAAATGAAGTTGTAGGGATGAGCGCTATTAAAGCCCAAATTGGCGTGCGTGACCCCTTTTTCAATTTTAGAATATTAAATGTTGCTCAAAAATCCGATGTAACGGCATCACGTTTTGATATGCAGGTCTTGGTACTTGTCAATGAATATGCCGGTGCGAGTGAAGTGGGATCGCTTTTTGTCAAAGATGGCTACCGCGGAACAGGGGCAGGGCGGCTTATCTCGCAAGCGCGCTATATGCTGATGGCTGCTATCCCGCAGCGCTTTGGCGAGACAGTTATCTCAGAACTACGCGGCCAAGTTTCAGATACAGGAGCCTCTCCTTTTTGGGATGGGTTAGGGCGAAAATTCTTCCGAATGGATTTTAATGAAGCGGATAAAATTTCAGCAGAGCAAGATAATCAATTTATTCTTGATTTAATGCCTAACCATCCGATTTATGTGGAGCTTTTACCCGATGCTGCCCGCGAAGTGATCGGACAGACTCATAAAGAGGGAACAGGCGCAAAACGATATCTGGAGTCCGAAGGATTTCGCTATAGCGGAGTTATTGATATTTTCGATGGGGGACCAAGCTTGAGTGCGCCCGTATCAGAGCTTCGAACTATCCGTGATAGCCGCCTTTTTGAATTCCGGTCAGTGCCTTCAAGTGATGATGCAGTGATAAGAGCGTTGATAAGCAATGATAATTTCAAAGACTTTCGTTGTGTCCTGACGAAAATATATTTCGACGGTAATGTTGTTGAAATTGATGAAGCCAGCGTGAAAGCGTTAGGCTTAGCGAAGGATGATAAGCCTAGACTATGGATTAAACGATGAGCGGGTTACTTTTTATAAATGGGCAATGGGTGGAAGGCCGCGGCGAAAGTTTTACGTCATTAAATCCATCTGATGGGTCAGATATATGGACAGGCACCGCGGCATCACCAGACGATGTTGCCCTTGGTTTCAACGCCGCGCGTGAGGCTTTTGATGGATGGTCTTGTACGCCTTTGACTGAGCGTATGACGATTGTGAAGCGCTATAAGGAGCTTGCCCTTGCCGCCAAGGAGTCGATGGGCGAATTGATTGCTAAAGAAACAGGGAAGCAATTATGGGACGCGCTCGGCGAAGGCGGGGCCCTCTCAGCAAAGGTCGATATTTCTCTGAAAGCTTACGAAGACAGAACTGGTGCAATGAGCCAAGACACTCCTTTTGGTCAGGCCGCTTTGCAACATCGCGCCCATGGCGTGATGGCCGTGTTGGGACCGTATAACTTTCCCGCTCATTTACCGAATGGTCAAATTCTGCCAGCTTTGATTGCGGGCAATACGGTTGTCTTTAAACCGAGTGAACAGACGCCAGCTGTGGGTGAAGCTTTAATCAAACTTTATGCCGACGCTGGTTTTCCTGAAGGTGTTATCAATATGGTTCAGGGTGCGCGTAAAACTGGCAGCGCAGTGCTGGATAATCCAGAGCTTGACGGTGTTCTGTTTACGGGTTCAGCTGGGACAGGGACTTTCATTCATGAAAAATTTGGCGGACGGCCCGAAATTGTCTTGGCCCTAGAAATGGGCGGCAATAACCCGTTAATTGTCTGGGACGTGAAAGACGCGCAGGCAGCTGCCAGTATCATCGCGCAATCGGCTTATATCACGACGGGGCAGCGCTGTACCTGCGCAAGGCGCCTAATCGTACCAGATAATGAGCAAGGGTCCGCTATTATTGAGGCTGTCGGGGACTTTATCGACCGTATGAGTTTAGGAGCGTGGGATGAAGAGGCCACGATGGGGCCTGTAGTGAGTGCCGATATCGCAGCCTTTGTTGTCAAAAAAGCGGGTGAGCGTGGCGGGCTGGAAATCCGACCATCAACCCTATCGGATAAAGGCCCCGCTTTTGTCACACCAGGACTTTATGATGTGACTGGCATTGAGGTTGAGGACGAAGAGATTTTTGGGCCTATTCTTTCGGTCACCCGCGTGGCGGATTGGGACGCTGCGATTGATGAGGCGAATAATACTAAATACGGATTGGCTGCAGGGTTGATTTCAGATGATCCAAAACTATGGGATGATTTTCGATTGCGCATTCGCGCGGGTGTGGTGAACTTTAACCGCCCGACAACAGGGGCGGCGAGCTTTTTGCCCTTTGGCGGGCCGGGGGCCTCAGGCAATCATAATCCGGGGGCTTATTATGCGGCAGATTTCTGCGTGTGGCCAATGGCGAGTCAAGTCGCGGAGACGCCCGAAACCCTCCCCATGAAGGGATTGATATGAGTTTCGCAAGAGAAGCTAATTTTGACGGGCTCATCGGCCCGACCCATAATTATGGCGGGCTGTCAGAAGGAAATCTGGCGTCGGCCAGTAATGAAGGCCTTGTGGCCAGTCCCAAAGCGGCAGCGCTGCAAGGCTTAGAGAAAATGAAAGCCATGCATGAGGCAGGTCTCTGGCAAGGGATATTTCCGCCGCATCAACGCCCGCATTTGCCCACACTTACTCGCGCCGGCTATACGGGTTCTGATCGAGAGATTTATAACAAGGCATGGGAGACCGCCCCGCGTCTGATGAAAAATTGCATGTCAGCGTCATCCATGTGGGCGGCGAATGCGGCCACGGTTAGCCCTTCTGCTGATACGGTGGATAAAATGCTACACTTCACCCCTGCTAACCTCTCGACCATGCTGCACCGCTCAATCGAGCATCCGCAAACACAACGCGCCTTAGAGACAGCTTTTCCCTTTGCCTGCGTTCATCCTGCTTTGTCTGAGCAATCGGTCTTTGCCGATGAAGGCGCGGCTAATCATGTGCGTCTCTGCGCCGAAAGAGGGGCGCAAGGGGTCGAGCTGTTCGTCTATGGCCGTGATGGTTATGCCGCTCACCGCCCCAGATACCCCGCGCGCCAAACCCGTCAGGCCAGTCAGGCCATTGCGAGGGCTCACGGCCTTAATCTCTCGCGGACGGTCTTTGCTCTACAATCCGACACCGCCATCGATGCAGGGGCGTTTCATAATGATGTTGTCTGTGTGGGCGCGCTACAAACGCTATTTTATCACGAAGCTGCCTTTGCCGACACAGCCGCGATGCAAGCTGATGTCACCCAAGCGGCAGAGGGGTTGTTCACACCCAACTTCGTTGAAGTGCCGAGCGCCGAAGTGCCTATTGCCGACGCGATTAAAGCCTATCTGTTTAACTCCATGCTTGTCCAAATGCCTGATAATGATCGTTTAACATTGATAGCGCCGCTGGAAACACAAGAGAACGAGGCCACAAAAACCTATTGCGATAAACTGACCGCCAGTAACGGCCCCATAGGTAATGTGCGCTACGTCGATGTGCGTCAATCCATGCGTAATGGTGGCGGCCCTGCCTGTCTACGTCTGCGCGTGAGCCTGACAGAGGCCGAATGGGCGCAGATCAATCCCGGTAATCAATTCTCCATAGGTCTCTATGAAGAGCTCAAAACATGGATTAACGCCCATTACCGCGAGCAGCTTTCCCCAAAAGATTTGCTAGACCCCAGCCTCATGGAGGAGAGCTTTGTCGCGCTAGATGCGCTGACGAAAATCATGGGATTAGGGGATGGGTTTTATCCGTTTCAGACTAAAGTTTGATGTAATAAATACTTTACATCACTCATTTTTCTTTCTATGTAAAAAATAGTTTACATTACGTCTGTGCCTAGACGTATTATGAGAGGAGACGGATATTATGACGCGTATTGAGGATATGAGTGAGACTCAGTGTCAGAGCTGGATAACGCTACTAGCAGACGGGGCGGTATTTATCTGGATTTGGCAGAAAATGACCATCGGACTATCTCCTCAAGTGGTTCACAATGATATGGGTGAATTTGGAGCGCTTATCATCCGCGCTATTATCATTACCGTGATTTTACATGCTGTCATTGCCTCTATTTTTGAGCTTAGGAAACGTAAAGAGGCTTATGAAAAAGATGAGCGCGATATTCAAATCGAGCATAAGGGCGCGCATGCAGGCTATGGTATTCTGCAATTTGGCGTGGGCGGCATTATGTATATGATGTTCATGCATAATTGGCTCGAGGCGGATTATACGCCGACATTTTCGATGCAAACCCCCGTTGAGATTATATTTGCATTACTGGTGGTCAGCTATGTCGCTTCGCTCGTTAAATATGGGGTGATGATCTTTGCCTATCGAGGCGAGTAATGGGCGGCAAGAAAACCAAAATTACCAATCATATTCGGCGTATCCGCTTGGCGCGCACTGATATGACTCAGGTCGAACTCTCGCGGCGGGTTCAGGCGACGCGGCAAACTATTATCGCGATTGAGGCGCAGCGCTACGCCCCGTCACTCGAGCTCGCTTTTCGTATCGCCTATGCGCTTGGGGAGCCTCTTGAGGATGTCTTCGACTTCGATCCGAGCGATATGGAGTAGGGGACTAAATCCCTATTTGCGGGCAGATCAAAAACTTTTGTCCTGTGGCTTTAGCGTTATAGTGTTTGACCGTGTCGGCATCCAGCGCCTCAGAGAGCGAAATTTCATCCGTATAATGGCTGGCAAATGTTGTGGTCAGCTCTTTGGCCACGCGCGCGCGCAGGCGGTTTCCGACCTCCATCCCCGCTTTGGCGAGGAAGTTTGGCATCAGCCATCCGCCAACCCCCCACGCCATGCCATAGCCGCGCGTCAACACTGTCGGGGTGAAATCGAGCGAGCCATAAAGATAGACCTGCTTATGCTTAATCGAGCCATAGATACTATAGGCGCCCGGCGTGCGTGCGGCGGCGGCTTCCATTGCAGTGAAAATGTCAGAGGCCAGCTGTCCGCCCCCAGTGGCGTCAAAGCCTAAGGTCGCGCCCGTAGCGTGAATGACGTCTGTGAGGTCAGCCATAAAGCTCTCATCGCTACTATTGACGATATATTTTGCGCCCAGTTTTTTGAGCATATCAACCTGCTCTTGGCGGCGAACTATATTGACAATATCCACCCCGTCATCTTGGCAAATCTTATTGAGCATCACGCCCAGATTTGACGCGGCGGCTGTATGAACAATCGCGCTGTGATTTTCCATGCGCATGGTCTCGAGGAAGGCCAAAGCGGTAAGGGGATTGACGAAACTCGACGCCCCCTCTTTGGCTGTATTTCCCGGCAGAAGCGGCATGCAGGATGCGGCGGGCAGGCAGACATACTGGGCGTACATTTGTCCCGACAGAGCGGCAACGGTTTTACCTATCAGGGCTTGCGCGGCGTCGCTCTCCCCTGCGGCGACAACGGTGCCGGCCCCTTCATTACCTACGGGCAGGGATTGGCCAATACGCGCTTTCATCACGCCCATGCCGTGTTCTGAGACAGGCGCGGAGAGAACGGTGTCTTTGCCTTTACCCTTGGAGGAACAGCCCGACATATCGGTCCAACCAAACATAACTCCGTGATCTGATGGGTTAATAGGCGTAGCTTCGATTTTGATAATGACCTGATCGGCAGCGGGCGTTGGCATAGGTTTTTCAACCAATTCCATACGCAGCTCTCCATCTTTGGTAATGGTGGATAGCATTTGTAGATAGGTGGCGGGTAGGGACATGAGAAACTCCAAAATTGAAGGCAGTGTTTAGCCTGTTTAGTTACCTCTGTCTTGCGTAAAGGATGTTTGGAGACCATTCATTTTTTAATGAAACGGGTTTGATGATGACTTAAGCCGCGCGGCCGCCTTTATTGGCGTAATCTTGTGTGCCCTTTGTATAGACGATGTCACCGTCCAAAATATCTGTAATGGGGTGGGTGTGTTTATCGCGGCTCATCTTTTCATAAAGAGGGCCAAAGTCTTGATAGGTGACATTTAGGAGCTGTTCGAAACTTTCAATTGCGAAATAGACCTGCTGAAAATCATTGATGCGGTAATCCGTATGCATAACGCGCTCAAGATCAAAGTGTAGACGATTGGGCGATGGGTCATCGACGGCAAATACGGATTCGGTTCGCGATGAGGCTATGCCAGCTCCGTAGATGCGCATCCCATCATCTGTTTTCATTAGGCCAAATTCGACGGTGTACCAATAAAGCCGCGCGAGATTTTTAAGACAGTCATATTCTAGAGCGCGCAATCCGCCTTGTCCGTAAGCTTGCATATAATCGGCAAATACAGGTTGCGCCAATAATGGGACATGTCCAAATATGTCGTGGAATACATCAGGTTCTTGCAAGTAATCCATTTGGTCACGTCCGCGAATGAATCGTCCAGCCGGAAAGCGTTTATTGGCAAGATGGGTAAAGAACACATCATCGGGGACAAGGTGAGGAACCATGATAACTTCCCATCCCGTTAAGGCTTTAAGTTTTGGATTTAATTTGGTTAAGTCAGGAATGCAGCCCTGGTTTAAATCAAGCGCCGCGAGTCCGTCATAAAATTCAGTGACCGCTCGCCCTTTCAGGACATCTATTTGCTGAGCATAAAGCGTATTCCAGATGTCGTGTTCGTCTTTAGTATACTTTGACCAACGTTGCTCGATAATGAAATCTTCAGTGGGTGTTTGCTCGGCGATAATCGGGTCGTTTAGCGGCATATTATGAGTTTAAGAAAATGGAGTGAAAAATCCTTACAAGAAATATCTATAAATCAGAAAATTGTTCTAAGGATTTCAACAGAAAAACTCCAGATTAGAAGATTAATCTCTCATGGTTGTTATTCTTTTTTTCCGCCAAAAATACTGAGCAAGGCATCTTCGAGTTTTGGCTCTTCCTTCTTGGGCTCTTGAGGTTGCTCCGGCTGTTGTTGGGCATTGGGCTCAGGGCTAGCAGGCGCTTGATTGACCCCCAAAAGGCCGCCTAGTAATCCTGTCACAGCGTCTTGCTGTTTAGGAGCAGGAGCGGGTTGCTCGGCTGAACCGGTCTGCGCAGGTGCTTGGCTACCTCCAATGACACCGCCAATAATATTGCCAAGTCCGCTCGAACCTGAATTTCCTGTTACGGGTTGATTGCCGCCGACGACACCGCCAATGATATTGCCAAGCCCACCGCCAATTTCTTTCTGAATAAGACTTGCAGCTTTGGCACGCGCGCGTTCAGCCACAATCTGGCTTATTAAATCGGAATCAAGACCAATTTTTACATTTCCAAAGCCGCCTTTAACTTGGATTGGGATACCGAAGGCGGCGAGGTCGCCCGCGCTCTTTCCTGTTAGGCGTGGGCGTAGACTAAAATCAATCTGCTGATTGCCTAGATCAATTTGCCCCGCACCTTCTGCTAATACGCCTGCGCCATCTAATGAAAACTTCCCGATTTTGGCAACGCCGTTTTCAATGGTGAAAAGCCCGAGAATGTCTTTGAACTTTGTCACATGTGACGCGCCTATGCCCCCTGGCAAAGTTCGAGCCGTGAAAGCTTGATCAAGGCCCGTCAGTAAGGTTGTTAAATCGACGCCAGAAAGTTGTCCGTTGAGCATTTTAAAATCACCACCTCCTGAGAGTGACTTCATAATTTCGGCTTGCGTTCTGCCGGCTCCACGAATTTTGAAGGCAGAGCCGACTTCGCCTGTGGCATTTGTAAACCCAGCCGCCGCGCTGAGAAACCCATTAGATTCCAATTTATCAAGACCCATATCTATTGATACTGTCGGGATAGAGCCTGATCCATCGAGGATAGTTTGCATACGCCCGAGACCCCCATAAAGCGCCATATTCGGAAGATCAGCCGTCATAACGCCGCCGCGTAATTTAGCGCTGATATTGGATTGACCTAGAGACATTCTGTCTGTGATAATATTTGGCGTATCCAGAGAGAAGTTTCCGTCAATAGCTTTTAAAGGTTCTGTATTTATGGGCGCTTCGCTCCAAGGCTGGATTTTCCCTGTTGGATTTTGTGCAGAATAGGCGGCCATGTAGGGACGTAAATCAAGCCCTTCCATATTAAGAGTGTTGCTCATAAATGGCTTTGATTTTGTTAGGTCAATTTTGAAATCACCTGTGCCTTTTAAGGCGTCAATTTCTATTTGCGCAGATTTAAAGGTAATTTCTGCTGGGGAGCCCGACACTTTACCTGAAACCATGAACCGTTCATAAATCGCACCAGCCTCCGTGCTCGGCGGTAGTGTATTTGTTCCCGTTGTAGCCGCCAAATTACGAAGGGATGGGATATCGGCTCTCAGATCGCCATCAAGATTTAGCCCGTCATTAAGAGCCGCGGATCCCGTGAAAGTTCCATTAAGCTGACCATCTGTCAGGGAAGCACTTAATCCGCTTAACCGCAGCGTTTCGCCTTGTCCTGAGACATTACCCTTAACGTCAATGTTTCCGATGGCAGCGGCGTAAGGTACGTCAATACCTGTGCGTTTGGACAGCTCAGTTAAAGAGGTTAGGGATGTATTGAACGTCCCTTCATAGCCTGTGATGTCCCCAATTTTGGCTACCCCCGAATATTGACCATTGATGAGATCACCTTGAGTTTTGGCAGCAAGGTTTGTGATAGACATGTTTTTTCCAGCTAGGCTTAAAGTGCCTGAGGCATTTAAACTTCCAACAGCCTTGGCCGCGTCAATTTTTAATCCTGCGAGTTGATTGGCTTGCGCTACAGAGGGGATATCTACATCAAATTGGCCGTTAAGATTAGGTTCGCCGTCGATAATTTTGGCGCTTCCGCTGTAACTTCCGTTAACGGCCCCATCATTCGTTTTCGCGTCCAACTCCGTTATGGTTATAACATCATTTGCCGCTAAGTTTATTTGTCCGGATGCGGCCAAACTGCCTATGGCTTTAGCTGCGTCAATCTTCAGGTCAGCAATTTGATTAGCTTGCTCGACTGACGGGATATCTACATCAAAGTGACCGTTAAGTGTAGGCGTTCCGTCAGTAATTTTAGCATCACCCTTATAGGTTCCACTAACCGCGCCGCCTTCGGTTTTAACATCAAGCTTCGTTAAGGTAATGAGGTCTTCAGTATAGATAATGTTACCGCTTGCATCCAGATTATTTATAGCCTCCGCTTGCGGAATATCCTGATCAATCGCTTTAAGAAGATTAGGAACCGAAGCCGTATTTGCATAAAAGTTTCCTGTTGCGGTAATGGTATCACCAATAACAGCAGACCCCGTATAATTTACGGCTAGGTCGCGGCCTTTAATATCCGCGTCAATATTATTCGCCGCAAAGCCTTTGCCTTGCGCTTTCAGGTCTGCTGCAATATTTGCACTCGTTACCAAATCAAGTCCCTTAACATCTTGTTTGAGAGCTTTGGCGAGAGATTTCACATCCCGCGCATCAAGGCTCACGCGGCCATCAAAGACGGGAGGGCTGGACAGAGTTGCGCCGCCTTTAAACCGAGCATTAAAACTGGAGCCAGTAATATGTATATCCGCACTTTTGGCAGTTAGAATTTTTCCGTCATATCGATAATTGCCTGATAGTTTTATGGCATTGGCGAGATCGGCATAGGGGACTTCAACAGGTGATAATGCGACCAATTTCGTAACATCTGAGATATCACCCTCCACGTCGAGATTGAACTGAATATCTTCGCCAGACAAAAATTTACCTTGGCTGGAGATGTTAGCAAAATCAGTTTTAAGGGCCAAAGATAAAGGCGCTTCATTGCCGTCTAAAAAAGCGCGCAGGCTATTGAGGGACAACTTAATATCTGCAGGCGTTCCGTTATAAATTAAGTCGCCATCAATTTCTAACGGCGCGGCAAGACTGGAAAGTGAAAAGTCAACATTGACTTGCTTTAAATCATGAGATTCACCTTTGATGGCATCTGAATAATTTATAGTTCCATTTTCGAGTGTAAATTTGCCAATTGATGGGTCGACCGCTGCAAATCTACCATCGCGTTTAAAGGATCCAGTATCCTCTTTTACAGGTTTTTCCTTTGGTTCGCCAAAGGCCCAATTGACGTCACCTCGATTATTTTTTTCAAGGTTTATCGTTGGGTTTTTGAGGGTGAATGATGCGATTTCGACTTGTTTGGAAAAGAGAGGTAAGAGCTTTACCCGCGCACTCATAGCGTCCATAGCGGCAAATTGTTCAGACTTAAAACCATTAGGATTATCGATTTCTACGCGTCCAGCATTGGCTTTAATGACAGGAAAAACACTAAGCTTGATATCACCTATTACTCGAACATCGCGGTTTAATTCTTGGCTTAGTTGAGATTCGATTTTGTCTTTATAAACAGATGAGGGAACAAGTGAGGGTAAGGCCACGGCGCCAATAACAAGCAAAATGACAATGATAATAATTCCAATGAGAATTTTTTTCATAAAAGTTCCACCTGTCTCAGGTTAATCTGCCAGCGATATTACAGCTTATATGAATGCAAACAAAACACCCTTTTGTGACATTCATCACGATAGGAAAGAGACTATTGCATAAAATGACAGTCATGCCCTGTATTTTTCCTTAAATTTTGGCTATAGTTAATCTTGATAAAAATCAAAACGTCTTATGGAGGACAGATATGTGGTGTAATCATGATCATCATCAGCCGGAAGAAGGATGTTCTTCAGAAGAAAAAGAGATGCTTGAACGGCGTAGCCTTATTCAAGGCTTGGCAGCAGGCGGCTTACTAACTGTAGGCGGATCATCATTAGCAAGTTGTGCAACAAATGCTGAAACAGGCGCAAGACAACTTCTTCTTGTTGGTGAAAGTCAGCTTAGTCAGATGGCAGCAGCATCTTGGACCGATGCTAAGAGTAAGGTTCCAACGTCAAATGACCCTCGTTATACTAACCGACTTAAAAATATCGGATCTCGTATTGCCCGCGGCGCTAATAAAGAAAATGAAGCATGGGACTATGAGGTTTTTGATAAAGATACAAAGAACGCCTTTGTTTTGCCGGGTAATCGGGTTGGATTTTATAAAGGTATGATGGATTTTACTGATAATGACGATCAGGTTGCAGCTATTATGGGGCACGAAGTTGGTCATGTAACGGGTAAACATGCTGCTGAACGTGTCAGTACTCAAATGGCTGGGCAATTGGCCGTTGTTGGCGGGACAATTCTCGCAGGCACGCAAGGGGCTAAAAGATGTAATGGTTTGACGGGTACACAGCGTAGTAATTGCTTGGGGTCAGTAAACCGGAACACACAACTGATAAATGGAGCCCTAGGTATGGGTTTCCAACTTGGTATTTTGATGCCGTTTTCACGCCGCCATGAAAGCCAATCTGATTTGCTAGGTGCAAAATATATGCACAAAGCTGGCTATGATGCCTATCAGTCCGTGAAATTATGGGAAAAAATGGCAGAGAATAATACGAATCGTCAGCCTGAATTCCTATCAACACATCCTGACCCTAGCCGCCGCGCGCGAGACCTACATAACTATATCAGTTATCAAGAAAAACTTGGGTCGCAAGGCTGGGAATCTATTAAACTGCCTAAAGATATTTAGCTGAGGCCATTTAAAAAAAGCGAAACTCTTCGCATATCGGACTTGAAGAAGGGCGGTGCTTAGTTTAAAGCCCGCCCATTCTTTATGGGCCGCCTTAGCTCAGTTGGTTAGAGCGCTGGTTTGTGGAACCAGAGGTCCTCAGTTCGAGACTGAGAGGCGGTACCATTTTCCCAGACTTATTCAGCGGCCTCTACCCAAGGGTCACGCAACGTTCCTTTGGTGACCCAATGACCATTTGAGACGGCTTGGTGATTTTTAGCGTCCTTGCGAGGATTATAGAATTGTTTGTACCAATCACGGGCTTTGCCAAAGGGGCCATCTCCAACAACTTGCATAATTTGAAGACAAGGGGCTTTATTCGCCCAGACATCAAAGTCTTGGAGTAGAGCCATTTTAGAGCCTTCCTGAAACGCAGGAACAGCGGCTTCGTCTTCGGCTGTCATAGGGTGGTTCGGTGGTTCAACCATTAAGCCATGCCAGGCTCGGACATGACCATCTTCTATCGGCGTATGGCAAATCATCATGAGCGAATTGTAATACCCATTCATACGAGAAAGGAGGAGTCCTGGTCCCGTATACCATGTGTCATTTGTCATCACTTCATCAGATAATGTACGATGCCCTGCTGCGAGGAGTTGGCGGATGACGTGATCATCGCAAGTGCTTTCAAATAGTTCCATATTGGTTGAGCCATGTATCGGGCCAAGATGGGCTTTGTCGGTCATGTTATCGATAATTTCCTGCGGGTGGCAACTCAGTTCGCCGAGGTGGTCGACCTTCCAATTGACCCATTTAGGGTCGTCCCATTCAGGAAGCGCATGAGGTTGAAAATCGGGTTCGCCCTCTTCCTCATCATGCCACATCAAAATAAGACCGCCCCATTCCTGCACAGGATAACTCCGAATTTTGGCAGCTTTTGGAATTGGAGCAGGCGAGTAAGGGATTTCATTACATATGCCATCAGGACCAAACTTCCAGGCATGGTAAGGACAGCGGATATCATCACCTTCGACTTGCTTGCCGTCCATGACAATGTAGGAGCTTTCGTTTTTGGCAAGATGGGTCTTCATATGCGGGCAATAGGCATCCATGACGACAACACGTCCGCTAGCCCCGCGATACATAATGAGATCTCGGCCAAAATAGCGGAGCGGGATAGGCTTGTTCGTCGCCTCTGACGCTTCTCCCACCATGAACCATCCCCTGGGGAAGGTGAATTCTCCGATGCCATATTCTGCTGTGGTCGCCATAATAGTCCTCCGTCGTGTTTCTAGTCAGGCTGCAGATGCAGCAATGATGTTGAGTTTAGGGTCGTGCCCCTTGTGACCGCCATTTTCTACACAGGCCGTTCCGCCTGGCGTATACATCAAAGTCACACATTGATTGCAGGCGGTACAGCCCGAATTTCGTAAATTGCCTGACTTAAGCGCGTTTATCAGGTTTGGATCAAAAATGAGCGCGCGCCCTAATCCTAACGTCTCAAAGCCATTATCCATAATACTGTTTATATTATCCATCGTTTGCGCGCCGCCAAGATAACAGAGTGGCATATTAACAGCCGCCCGTATTTGTTTAGCGGGGCCCATAGAATAAAGCTGTGTAAATTCGCGGTCAGGCTCTTTGCTCTTTGGCTGCATCATCATACCGACCCGCACAATAAGATTTTTTGGCGGTGCAGATGTGGCGGGTAGGGGGTTTCCGAACATCGTGTCGATAGACTCAACATTCAGTCCATTAGAGAGCTGTGCCATATGCGCTCCGGCACGCTCCAGTGTTTTGGCAATCTCAATGCCTTCTGTAATCGTGTTACCGCCGTCTTTGCCATCCGTTTGGCTGTACTTAACGGTTACAGCCATATCTTTGCCAACAGCATCCAGAACTTTAGACAAGACTTCAGTTGGAAACTTCAAGCGGTTTTGGATATTGCCGCCATATTCATCTTTGCGCGTATTATAAAAAGGCGTGATAAATTGAGCGAGCAGATAGCCATGACCCATATGTATTTCCACAGCGTCAAAGCCAGCCTCTTTCGCCTTGATAGCGGCTTGGACAAATTCATCGGCAATGGCGTCCATATCCGTCCGGTTCATTTTCTTTTTCATATATCGCCCTGTCATAACGCCGAATTTATTAAAGCCTCCATTGGCTGAAATAGGTTTCATGGTCGAAAAATTTTTAGGCAAAAATGTAAAAGCGCCAGCATGTGTGATTTGCGCCTGAGCCGCCGCGCCGTGTTTGTGCACAGCGTCAGTTAAAACTTTGAAATCAGCAATAGTGTCTGCGGAAAGATGGGCTTGATCGACGAAAGTTTGCCCATCTTTTGAGGTCGCGCAATACGCGACAGTTGACATAGCCGCGCCACCTTCAGCGATACGTTCGTGAAAGGCTGCGAGGCCTTTGGATATAATGCCGCCTTTACACATACCTTCATTAGTAGCGGCTTTGATAAATCGATTACGCAAAGTCAGTGGCCCAATAGTAATAGGCGTGAAAGCTTTTGTGCTAGGGGTATTCATAGGGATTTATAAAACTGACTGCGAAATAAATCACGCAAAAAGTAACGAAAAGGCGTGTTATTTGTGCAGTTCTGGTCTATTTGCGTAGAAAATGCATCAAAATACTACGCATTAGGGGATTTTAGATATTCAAGAGGCAATAGATAATACGCCCAATAGCCGTCGTTATGCTTGGTTTGTTTTGCTGATGATGGTGCTTCTCTATTTTATCAACTATGCTGATAGAACGCTGGCAAATGCCTTGTTGGAGAAGATAAAGGAAACTTATCAAGTTTCCGATATATATATGGGCTTTGTCATCGGGCCTGCCTTTGCCTTTGTCTATTGCTTGGCCGCCATCCCGATTGCTCGCTTAGCTGATAAACATAACCGCGTTCGCATTATCGCGATCGGGGCTGTGATATGGAGCCTATTCACAATGTTGTCGGGTTTGGCCAAAACGCCTGAAATGTTTGCCTTTTCTAGATTTGGTGTTGGTGTCGGAGAGGCTGCTTTTTTAGCGCCGGCCTATTCGCTGCTTTCGGATTATTTTCCGCCAAAGAGACGTGCCCTTGCTTTTGCGATTATGAACCTTGGTGTTTATTTCGGCGGCGCTTTTGGGAATATTGGCGGCACGGCAATTGCAGCGAATTATGATTGGCAAACCACCTTTTTGTGGCTCGGCGGTCCCGGGATTATTCTTGCGGCGCTAACTGTTATTTTTGTGAAGGAACCAAAACGGGGGCGTCTTGATGATGCAAAGGAAACATCCAAAACACAGGAGAGCTTCTCTAAAGTCTACAAAACGCTTATGAAGACCCCGGCGTTTAAATATCTTACGATAGCGGCATTTTTTGGTGGCTTTTCAACAATCGCGTTTGGGAGTTGGGCTATCGCTATGTTTGAGCGTATATTTGATATTTCAAATCAATCCGCTGGCGCGCGTTACGGAACGGCGGCTTTGCTTGCTGGGATGGTTGGCGTGCTGCTCATGGGCGTTTTGTGCGATATGTTTTCTAAAAAGGATGTGCGGGCGCCTTACATATTATCATCATTAGGGTTATTGGGATTTACACTGATTGCGATAGGTATGTGTTTTTCAAAAAATGTAGGTTTTGCCACAGCGCTTGTCTATCCGGCTAGCATTTTAGGGGCTGGATGGGTTGTTGCCGTTCAGGCCGCGCTTCAGGATTTATTACCTGCCCAGCTAAGGGCGACGGCCACATCGATTTGGGCTTTCGCCCTGACATTCGCCGGGCTCGTTCTAGGCGTAATCGTTGTTGGTTGGTTCAATGATTATTTAAATGCTGCCTATGGGGCCGATGCCATCCGTTATTCTATGGCCTTAACATTATTAGGCGGAATTCCCGCCGCATGCTATATCTACCGTGCAGGAAAAACCGCGGATATAGACCGGCAATCTTTGGCGATAAATTAGAAGCAATAGCTCCCGCCATTGGCAACAAGCACGCTACCTGTCACAAAACTCGCGTCCTCCGATAGCAAGTAGGTCACCGCGCTTGCGACTTCTTTCGGATCGGCCATACGTCCAAGCGGAACCGATTGTTCCATACTGGTAATCCATTCTTGAGGCAGGCCATTCATTATGGGCGTATTGGTTGGACCTGGAGCAACGGCATTGACGCGAATGCCGCGCGGTGCCAATTCGCGCGCTAACTGACGGGAGAGCCCAATTAAAGCAGATTTTGAGGTCACATAATGGGGCGAGCCTTCGCCTGATTGAGCCGATGTAGAGGATATATTGACGATGGAGCCTGCATTGCCATCTTCGGCCATAATGCGGACAGCTTCACGGCAAACATAAAAAGCGCCGTTTAAGTTTACGGCCATAACACCTGCCCAGCCTTCATCTTCCATATGGATGAGATGGTCTACAAAAGTAGTAGGTGTGTTCCCAGCTGCGAGTTCTTCATTGCGGGCATTCATGCTAGCATAAAATTTATCAGAACCATCTCCTTGGGCTTGGCCTATGCCGGCGCAATTTACCGCAAAGTCCAATCGTCCGAATGTGCTGCGGGCCTTACGGACGGCTTTGATAACCTCCGCGCTCTCACCGACATTACATTTGAGAGCCAAGTGTTTTCCGTCCAAATTTTCGATAAGACTTTGGGCTTGGTCTAGATTTAAATCTAAAGCAGCGACTTGAGCGCCTTCCTCGGCGAGACGGGTTGCAATAGCCGCGCCAATGCCTTGTCCTGCACCTGTGACAACTGCCGCTTTTCCTTTGAGTTTCATAGGTACTCCAAACTTATGAGGGAACGTAAAGCTCGTTAGCTTTACCACCATCAACAGGTATACTTGCCCCTGTAACATAAGATGAAGCGTCAGATGCTAGAAATAAGACCACATTCGCGACTTCTTCGGGGCTACCGATACGGCCCATGGGATTTGCGCCCGCTATAGCGGCGGCGGCGTCAGGGTCGGCGGTAAACCAAGCCCTAGTTGCCGGCGTCATGATAGGACCCGGCGTGACGGCATTGACCCGAATATCTTGGGCCGCGCCTTCCATTGCGGCGTTTCGTGTGAAATGAAGAAGGGCAGCTTTGGATGCTCCATAGCCGCTCATGCCTTGCATAGCGCGTTCACCGTTAATCGAACTGATATTGATGATTGACCCGCCTTTTCCTGCCATAGCCGCCATGGCCGCTTGGGTGCCCATATAGGGGGCGTCCATATTGACGCGAAAATTTTGCTGAAAACTATTCAAGTCTGTATCTGAAATCATCCCCATGCCAACATGCGGAGCATTGTTAACGAGAATATCAACGCCTTTGTCTTGCGCGACATCCGCAATCATGGCTGCATATGCAGCGGCATCAGACACATCTTGGACACGGGCTTCACAGGAGCCGCCAGCATCATTGATATCTTTGGCAACTGTATCCAATTTGTCTTGATTCCGCGCACAGATAACCACATGTGCGCCTTCATCGGCTAGTTTCCGCGCTATAGCGCGCCCAATACCGTCACTCCCGCCGCTTACAATAGCTGTTTTCCCTGATAAAGACCCCATGATCTATCCCTTTTATTTTTTATCAATCTAAAACAGAATGCGTAAAAAACAATGGTAAAAAATACGCATTTCAGACTATCCGCAGAGTTGAAATGAGAGATTGCGTAATATAAGTTGGTTTTCAATGATGAATTGAATTGTTTTATGAAACAGTCTGACCCCAATATCACGGCCCTTATGGCCCCTGGCGCGCCTTATGAAGTCGTGAACGAATTTGTTCTGGGGCACGAGATGCGGGTATTCAAAAATGCTCCGGAGAATTTGACACAGATATTTGAACAAGCCCGAGATTATGGTCCTGCAGAATTTGTGACTTTGAGCGATACACGCCTGACATTTCATGCGTTTTTTGATCAAGCCGATCGCTTATCAAACTGGTTGCAGAAAAAATCTAATGTCACTCCCGGGCAATCTGTAGCGATTTGTATGCAGAATTGCCCTGAATGGATGGTTGCCTTTGTCGCTATTTCAAATATTGGCGGGGTACCCGTTTCCGTGAATAGCCGAGGTGAAGGCATTGTTATGTCTCAAGCTATAGAAGATGCGGATAGTGTTCTTGTGATAGCCGATGTCAAGCGGCTAAAAACCTTAGGAGAAGCTGATTGCCATCTGCCCGTTATCTGTGTCGGCGGTAACGTTATGTCGGAAGATGTTACGCCGTATAATGACGTGATGAAATCAACACCCGATTACATACCTGTCTCTCGCCAAACGGATGACCCCGCCGCAATGTTCTTTACCTCCGGCACAACAGGTCGGGCGAAAGCCGCGGTCATGACGCACCGAAATATTATTACGGGGCTGTTCACAACGCAGATGGCCATTGCCTCCGTTTTCATGAAAATGGCAGAGCAATATGGGATGACAGTCGAGGCGCTAAAGGCCCAAATGCCGCAAGGCTGCTCTATGATGATTTTTCCGCTCTTTCATGTCAGCGGTTGTGTCGCAACATTTCTGTCGTCGATGGCTTCGGGAGGTAAGCTTGTGATGATGGAGCGTTGGAATGCGCAGGAAGCTCTGAGGTTAATTGAAGCCGAAAAAATCAGCAGTTTTGGAGGTGTACCGACTATGCATTGGGACCTGGTCAATGCCGCAAAAAATACCAAGTATGATCTTAGCTCTCTTCGAGCGATATCGTGTGGTGGACAAGCGTTACCGCTAGGATTGCTCGCTGAAATTAGCGAGACCTTCCCTAATGCTATTATTGGTGCAGGATACGGTATGACAGAAGCCAGCGGCGCAGTTTCACAAGCGACGGGAGAAGGCATTACGTCGCATCCCAAAGCCTCAGGACAGAAGCTGGCCATGGTTGATATTAAAGTCATGGATGAGGCAGGGCAGAAATTGCCCGAAGGCGAAATTGGCGAATTCTGGGTGCGCGGGCCGACCGTGATAAAACAATATTACCGCCGCCCTGAGGCTAATGCCAAAGCCTTTAAGGATGGCTGGTATCGGACCGGGGATATTGGCAAGCTTGATGCTGATGGTTATTTGACTGTGGTGGACCGCAAGACTGATATGGTGATTTCGGGAGGAGAAAATATTTATTGCGCTGAAGTAGAACAAGCATTGGGCCGCCATCCTGCTGTGCGCCAAGTCACGACATTTGGCGTACCCGATGATCGATTAGGGGAGCGTCTAGTCGCCGGCTTTGTTGTCGAAGGACAGGTTACGGCAGATGATTTGATGGACTATGCCAAGGATAATCTTGCCGCTTATAAAGTCCCGACTGACATAATTGTTCAAGCCACATCCTTTGTTTTAAATGCGATGGGGAAGATTGAAAAACATAAAGTCAGAGCCGCTTATCTTGAGCAAAAACAAAAAGAACAGGCCGCCTAATGGGATATCCCAAAGATATAAAAATCATAGATACTATGCTGGGTATTCCAACCCATGCCGATCGGTCTGATTGGTATGATAGTTTTCGCCCCCTGCTTAATGATCAACAAAGCCGCGATATGTTTAAAATGCCGGCGCAATATATGTTCAAAGATATCCCCGAAGCATCTGCCAATGTGTCTGACTTTGTAGGATGGACTATAGAGCAAATGGATAAGCACAATATAGAAAAAGCGATGGTTGGCTTTAACGAAGATGAGACCTCTCGCAAGGCTGCTAAAGATTATCCAGACAAGTTTTTCTTTGACGTCCCGTGCAACCCTAACCTAGGCATGGATGAAGTCAGGCGGGTAAAACGGTTGCACGCAGAATATGGCATTAAATCTGTATCCGTTTTTCCAGCCGGAACGTGTCCTCAAGTCTCTATCAATGACGCACGAATGTACCCGCTTTATGCCTGTTGTGTGGAATTGGACATTCCCATTGTTTTAAATGTCGGTGTTCCAGGCCCACGCATTCCGATGGAAACTCAGAAGGTTGAGCATTTAGATGAAGTGTGTTGGTTCTTCCCCGAGCTAAAAGTGGTTATGCGTCATGGGGCAGAGCCTTGGGAGGATTTGGCCGTTAAGTTAATGATAAAATACCCTAATCTTTATTATTCAACCTCGGCCTTTGCGCCGAAACATTATCCGAAAGCTATCATTGATTATGCCAATTCACGCGGTTCGGATAAGATCATCTATGCAGGCTATTTCCCAATGGGGTTAAGCCTCGACCGAATTTTTAAAGATATGGAAAATGTTCCTTTTAAAGATGATGTTTGGCCTAAATTTTTACGCAGTAACGCTGAGCGGGTTTTCAAATTAGGGGAGGTGGCATGACCAGCAACACAACGTCTCACGTCGCGGTTTGGGCACAGCTTGAAGGTCTCAAAGGAGACGAGCTAACAGCTTGGCGCATGAACGCTATTGAAAACCGCGCTACAGTTAAAGAGCGTAATCTTGATACGCTTCCTCTGCCATTTGGCTGGTTTATGGTGGCTTATTCTGACGAGCTCGCAAAAGGTGAAGTCAAGCCGCTTTATTATTTTGGCAAAGATTTAGTGCTATGGCGCGGTGAAGACGGAACCGCCCGCGTAATCGATGCTTATTGCAAACATTTGGGCGCGCATATGGGTTATGGTGGCCGCGTCAAAGGAAATTCGTTGGAATGCCCTTTTCACGCTTGGGAGTATAATGGTCAGGGGGCTGTCTTGGCTGTGCCTTATGCCAAAAAGGTGCCGCCCTCAGCCGCGCGGCCCTGTGAGGCGCAATGGAAAGTTGCTGAAAGTAATAAACAAATTCTAGTGTGGTATCATCCCTTTCACGAAGAACCGAAATGGGAACCAGAAAGTTTTGACCAAGTTCACGACCCGGATTGGACCGATTATAAAAAATACGAATGGATTGTGCATGGCCCTGTTCAGAACATGGCGGAGAACGGCGTTGATGCCGCGCATTTTAAATATATTCACGGGACAGATAGTTTTCCTGATTATGACTTTGAATTTGATGGGCATAAACGTTCCGCAAGCGTCGAGGCGAAAATGCCAACGCCAAAAGGTGTTGTCGATGGAACAATAGCTTATGGAACAGTTGGGGCCGGGCAAAGTTGGACAAAGTTTTCTGGTATTTCCGAGACATTAATGGTGGCTGGCATTACGCCGATTGATCAAGAGCGTACACATATACGCTTTGCTTTCACCCAACCGAAATCAGAAGCAGAAGGCCCCATGGCAAATCTTGCCAAAGCAATGCGCCGCGAAATTTGCAAACAACTGGACCAAGATAAAGTTGTTTGGGACCGTCAAAAATATATGCCCAAACCCAGCATCTGTGATGGAGATGGCCCAATTCTGCCGTTCCGTAAATTCTTCGCCCAATTCTATGCGGAATGGGAAAAAGATGGCGGCAAGAAAATTACAAAGCTGAAAATAGATAAAAAGGCGAGTTAATGGCTGAAATTGAAGCCGTTAAAGACGGAGCGATTACGCGTATTCTGATTAACCGCGTTAATCAGATGAATTCCATTACGCCGAACATGCATCGATCTCTTCAAGGTGTCTTTGATGATTTTGCTGCGGATGATAGCCAGTATATAGCTGTTATTAAGGGAGCAGGGGATCGCGCCTTTTGTGCAGGAAGTGATTTAAAATCAGGTATTGGTAAAAATTATCCTGAAGGCGGTTATGCAGGCCTTATCAATCGCTTTGATTTGCCTAAGCCCGTTATTGCCGCCGTCAATGGTTTTGCTTTGGGGGGAGGGTTTGAAGTTGCTTTGGCTTGTGATATTATTGTTGCGTCAGAGACGGCAAGTTTTGGACTGCCTGAACCCAAAGTTGGGGCAGTTGCATTAGGAGGAGGACTTCACCGTCTGCCGCGTCAAATTGGTCTGAAAAACGCAATGGGTCTTATTTTGTCATCTCGGCGTATAAATGCTCAAGAAGGTTATAGGCTGGGTTTTGTCAATGAAGTGGTTGCGGCCGCTGATTTAGACGTGGCGGTACAAAAATGGTGTGATGATATTCTCGCGGGCGCGCCATTATCCGTTCAAGCCTCGAAAATGACAGTGCAGCGAGGATTAGACGAAGAGACTTTAGACGCCGCTTTAAACGCTCAAGAAGATTATCCTGAGTTTGCGCGGTGGCGCGACAGTGAAGACGCTCATGAGGGTATTTCGGCTTTTACGGAAAAGCGCAAACCAAACTGGCAAGGCCGCTAAGAATTCCAACATAAAATTAACATCATTGGCTGATAGTGTGTCTTGGCAAATCACACAAAAAGGTTAGGGTGCGCTTATGATTAGAAAACTGACTCTTTCCCTCGTCATTGCGGCTTCAATTTCGGTGCTCCCATTTGCTGTTCAAGCGCAATCAAGAGGGGTGCCTGATGGGTTCTCCGAGCTCGCGAAACAATTGTCGCCCTCAGTCGTGAATATTTCAACAGCACAGACTGTTGAGGTTAATACGGATGATGCGCCTGCCTTTCCAAAAGGGTCCCCTTTGGAACGGTTTAATGACTTTTTTGGGGGAGGCGCCAATCAAGATGGCCGCGTCTCAAAATCTTTGGGCTCGGGATTTGTGATAGATAAAGATGGGTATATCGTGACCAATAATCACGTCATTGAAGGGGCTGATTTGATCGAGGTTACTTTTCCTAATGGCGATACATTTGAGGCTGAGCTTTTAGGCCGCGATCCATCGACGGATATTGCGCTTTTAAAAATCGATACGGGCCGAGATATGCCATTCGTCAATTTTGGCGATTCTAACGAAGCCGAGGTTGGTGATTGGGTCATGGCGATCGGGAACCCCTTTGGGTATTCTGGCTCAGTAGCTGCCGGGATTATATCGGCGAGAAACCGTGACATTAGTCATGGGTCATATGATGACTTCATCCAAACAGATGTCGCTATTAATAAAGGTAATTCGGGTGGCCCCTTATTTAATATGGCGGGTGAGGTCGTTGGCGTGAATACTGCGATTTTATCGCCCACAGGATATAGTGTTGGGATTAGTTTTTCAGTCCCTGCGGATTTAGCTAGCTCAGTCGTTGATCAACTCCGTGAATTTGGGGAGACCCGCCGAGGTTACCTCGGTGTTCGCCCCCAAAAAGTCAGTCCAGCAATCGCCAAAAGCTATGGTCTAGATGAGGCTTATGGCGCGTTGATTACGACGATTGTGAAGGATTCCCCCGCTGATAAGGCTGGGCTGAAGAAGGGCGATCTTATAACAAAGCTTGGCGGCAAAAAACTTGAAAGCTCACGTTTATTATCGCGCAAAATCGCAGAGTCCAAAATAGATGAAGAATTAGAAGTTACCTATATACGCCGTAGAAAGACAAAAACAACGAAAGTAACAATCGAGCGCCTCAAAGAAAAGGTTACAGAAGACGAAAAGAAAAAGCGGGATAAAGAAGAAGCAGATGCTGATCGTGTAGCCATGGGCATTTCGGTCGAAGCTCTCACAGATGAAGCCCGTAAAAAATATAGAGTTAAATCCGAAGTTGAAGGTGTGCGTGTCGTCAAGGTTGATAAAAAATCTGAGGCAAGCGGCAAGATTTTATCAGGTGATATCATCGAAGAAGTTGGGTTTGAAGCTGTCACATCTCCAAAGGAATTTGAAGAAGCGATGAAAGCGGCAAAAGAACTGGACCGTCCCGTAACAATTCTTATAAACCGGCGCGGAAACTTTATTTTTTACGCGCTTACGATTTAATCGTTTAATCTACGGATTGTTCTCATGAATACCTCTCTAGCTGTCGCAACAATCGTGTTGGCAGACAATAATGCCAATGCTTTTGAACTCGCATTGGGCTTGGTTCCTGATTTGCTCAGTTCAACGATTTTATCAGACGGTAAAGCCTTTGAAGGGCAGGTTGCGAGTAACATCACACAGGAATATCTCACGGCGGCTTTTGAAAAAGAAGGCTTGCAGGCGGATATATGTGTTCAATCAGCAGATAAACGCCGTAAAAAACTACTGATATGTGATATGGATAGCACGTTGATTGGGCAGGAATGCATCGATGAGCTGGCTGATTTTGCTGGGGTTAAAGACCGCGTTAGCGCCATTACTGAGCGTGCCATGAGAGGTGAAATTGGATTTGAGGGGGCGTTAAAGGAGCGTGTCGGGTTGTTAAAGGGGTTAAAATTATCCGTTTTACAAACCTGTTTTGATGAACGCATTTATCTTAACCCTGGGGCTCGAACATTATGCCAGACAATGAAAGCTAATGGCGCGAAAGCCGTCATTGTTTCTGGTGGGTTTACTTTTTTCACTGGAAAGGTTGCGCAGGCCTGCGGGTTTGATGCCCATCAAGCCAATAGCCTGATCGAAGAAGAAGATGCTCTAACAGGTACTGTTGGTATGCCCATTCTTGGTCGCGAAACTAAATTGGATGCGTTGAAAAACCATAGTAGCTCCTATGGTGGCCCAGGCAATGCCATTGCGATAGGTGATGGAGCTAATGATTTAGCTATGATTACAGGGGCTGGATTAGGAATAGCTTACTATGCGAAGCCTGCTGTTGCCGCCGCTGCTCATTGCGCTATAAATTGCACTGACCTGACGACAGCTTTATATTTTCAAGGGTATAAAGAAACCGAATTTGTTTATTAGCCTATGAAGCCCATTGTGTTAATTGCAGGACCTACGGCGAGCGGTAAAAGTGCGTGGGCTATTCAGCTTGCCAAGACATTTAATGGCGAAATTATAAATGCCGATGCCATGCAAGTTTATGAAGACCTGCAAATTTTATCCGCGCGACCTACAATCTCTGAAATGCAGGGCGTTCCCCATCATCTATTTGGCCATATTGCTGGAAATATTAGATATTCCACAGGACAATGGATTCGCGAAGTGCAGCCTGTAATACTTGATTGTCTTGCCCGTGAGGTTGTCCCGATTTTGGTTGGCGGTACTGGGCTTTATTTTAAAACCCTTTTGGAGGGATTAGCAAAAGTTCCGGCCATTTCTCAGGAGGTCTTTGAGAACGTTAAAAGGATACTCGAAAATGAAGGTATAACTAGTTTACGAGACGAAGCTTTGAGAATTGATCCCCGAGCTACGACACGCATCCTTGGAGATGACCCGCAAAGGCTATCTCGTATTGTGAGCGTTTACAGGGAAACAGCTAGACCTTTATCTGAGTGGCAATTCGAAACACGTCCGATCATTCCAAAGCAGTTCTGTCAGTGCGCTGTTCTTATGCCAGACCGTTCTGTGCTGTATGAGCGGATTAATGCTCGGTTTGAAAATATGATAACAAATGGAGGGTTAAACGAAGCTAAGTCCGTTTTTGCAAAAAACTATGATAATTCCTTGCCTATTATGAAGGCCATTGGAGTACGGCAATTACAAGGCTACTTCGCAGGTGATACAAATTTGGACGACGCAATAGCGCTTGCGAGCCGCGATACGCGCCGTTTTGCCAAGCGGCAACTGACGTGGTTCCGTGGTCAAGCCCGAAGTTGGCAAAATGTAACAAATAATTCCGATAAAGTTGTATTTGAAGGTAAACTATCCTAAAATGATTGATTGACGCATTAACGAAAGGTAAATATTGCTGAAATGGCTCTAATTAAGAGCAGTCATGCGTAACTTACCTTATGGGTACGAGATGTTTTTCTTCGAAGAGGCATCTCGTTTTTTTTTTGCGATAATTTCATTATTCATATGGGAAGAAGCGTTATATGGGCGTGACATGAAACGTATTTGGGATTTTGTCACTGAATTAGATAAGCAAGCTTTACGAGCATTTGCTGTCGTCTTTACGATGTTCGCAATAGTTGTATCGATCTTGGTTATTGGGCACCACATGCTAAGTTTACCTGAATCAGACTTGAACGGTGTTTTTCAGCGCGCAAAGCTCTCAGGGTTCGCTCTGCCTATAGTTATTTTGATTTTCAGTGTAGCTGCATTTTTAGGAATTCCTCAATGGGTGCTTATTGCCGGTGTTGTGGCTGCGTTTGGACCATTAACTGGAGGGGTTTACGCTTGGCTTGCGACTTTGTGCTCTGCATCAATCGATTTTTGGCTTGGACGACGCATAGGCGCAGAAAGGCTTCACCGATTTGCGGGGGACCTCGTCAATAGGATTATCAGCATTGTTCAAAAAAATGGATTCACAACGAGTTTTGCAATTAGGTTTGTGCCAACCGGTCCATTTGTGTTGGTCAATATGGCTGCTGGCGTTGCTCGAATAAAATTTATCTCGTTTCTCTGTGGGACGGGTTTAGGTGTTATTCCTAAAATTGCTATCGTTGCTTTGGTCGCACAAGGCGTTTTATCTAGCACGGATAGTTGGAAAATTACGGTTATCTTTTTAGGACTGGCAGGTCTTTTTATCCTAGCGATGTTTCTGGCTCGCAAATCATTAAATGTGAATTACAAGCATAAATCTTAAAAAAGTAGTCAATAACTGACTTTACAGAATAAGTGGTTCGGTTTTTTATTGCGGGTTCGCCATTTGTTGTTATTACTTATCGTGCTGCTTCGTTCGGGTGACAAAGTGCAATCGGTTTAATTTAAGGCTTAACATGTTCTCATTCCTTCTGAGTTCATTCTCATCAGATATTGCGATTGATTTGGGGACAGCAAATACGTTGATTTACGCGAAAGGCCGTGATGTCGTTTTAAACGAGCCTTCAGTTGTCGCTTTTTCTATACGTAATGGCCGGAAAATGGTGCATGCTGTGGGAGATGAAGCCCGCTCAATGCTTGGCAGAACACCTGATCATATTGAAGCTATTCGTCCAATGAAAGATGGCGTTATTGCTGACTTTGAGGTAGCTGAAGCGATGATTTCTCATTTCATTAAGAAGGTCAATAAAGGGGGACGTTTTGCACGGCCCAAGGTCGTAATTTGTGTTCCGTCTGGCGCGACCGCAGTTGAACGCCGCGCAATTCATCAAAGTGCTGAACAAGCTGGCGCGTCGCGTGTCTATTTGATTGAAGAGCCTATGGCAGCTGCGCTAGGCGCCGGCCTACCGATCCACGAACCTTCCGGGTCTATGGTTGTTGATATTGGAGGTGGGACAACCGAAGTTGCCGTTCTCTCTCTTGATGGAATTGTTTACTCACGCTCTGTTCGGGTTGGGGGAGATAAAATGGATGACGCGATCATTCAGTATGTGCGTAGAACAACAAATTTGCTTCTGGGTGAAATGAGTGCCGAACGGGTTAAAAAAGAAATTGGTTCAGCGACGATGCCAGAAGATAATGAAGGTATGACAGTCCAAATCAAAGGCCGTGATTTGATGAACGGTGTTCCGCGCGAAATTCGCGTCACCGAAGCCATGATTGCCGAGAGTTTGGCTGAACCGGTTGAGCAAATTGTTGAGGCAGTTAAAATGGCGCTCGAAGCTACGCCGCCAGAGTTGGCTGCGGACATCGTAGATAAAGGCATAATGCTAACGGGCGGTGGTGCATTACTGAGAAATTTGGATTCAGAACTGCGAAGCCGCACGGGATTGCCAGTATCTATTGCTGATGATCCACTTTCTTGTGTGGCGCGCGGGTCTGGAACGGTTGTTGAAAATCTTAAAAAATGGAAAAGCGTTCTCTCTAGCGGAGTATAATTTTATCCATATAAAGGCATCTTGGTGAACTCTCATGTATCGTAATGATCCTGATGTTACGAATAGAACCCGTTTAGTACTTGTCATTGCATTCATTGCGGCAACATTAATTTTTATTGCAGATCAGAGTGATAACCGGATCTTACAACGCTCTAAATCTCTATCCAACAATTCTGTATCACCTATCTTAACATTGCTATCTTCTCCTATGCGGGCAACCGAAGGTTTTTTTGTGGGTCTACAAGATAGAAGACGTGCGCTTGCAGAAAATGAAGCCCTCAAGCAAGAGTTATATCATTTAAGAGAAATCAAAAACCGCGCTGAAATAATGGAAATGAAACTGTCACGTTTTGAACAGCTTCTTAAAGCACGTGCGGGAATAGATATTCCAGATGAGAAAATAGCCGCCCGTGCTGTTAGTGAAACCGATGGACCATTTGTGCGCGCAGCGCTTATCAATGTTGGCAAAAATAAAGGCGTTGCAGTCGGCCATTCTGTCATGAGCGTGGACGGGATGTATGGCCATGTCGTTAGAGTAGGATCAAATTCATCGCGCGTATTACGGCTCAGTGACCTGAATAGCCGGATAGCTATTATGTCGGCTGATGGTATCGGTACGGCAATATTAGTTGGGAATAACACGGATTTTCCAGAAGTGTCTTTCATGTCTGATGTATCTGATTGGAAGACAGGTCAATCCGTCATGACCTCTGGCGATGATGGTGTCCTCCCCAGAGGACTGCCCATAGGGCAAGTTATAAAGGGAAGTAACAATAATTTAGCTGTAGATTTATATGTTAATAAATCTCCTGTGGATTGGGTCTGGGTCTATCCCTATGAACCCATTCCAGTTCCGGAAAGCTATGAAGAAAGTGCTGACGTGTTGCCCCCAGAAGATAGGACACCGCTAAACGATGATGTACCTGAATCTGAAGGGCAAGAATGATGGCGGCAGTCTTTTCTTCAAATTCCGGACGTCGAGGGCAAACGTGGCCGGCCATATTAATTCTCTTTGTTTTAACTATTCTTGGCGCGCTTCATGTCAATATTTTGGGACAAACCATATCTTTAAGTTTTCTACCTCTTGCGGGCATTTGTTTGTGGCCGCGTAAGTCAAACCCCGTTATTTCAATTATAGCTATTTTTATTCTTGGTATATTACTGGATGTCTTCACTCATCAAATATTGGGGTTCCGGACCCTAATCTATTTGACTATCTTTGCTATTTTTAGGCCTGATGCTCGGCTCAAACAGCACATTTTTGGAACAGCGTTTTTGCAGTGGGTATTCACTATTTTAGTTGGTTTTAGTCTTTTTTATCTACTGGCATGGATTGGCCGCGGGACTAAACCTCATCTGATGACTTTGTGGTATCAAGGATTGCTGGCTTTAGTGGTATTTCCACTGATTTATCTGGGACGTTACATTCTTAGATTTATTCTCGTTGACGTCGAAGATAGATATTGATGCGCATACAATCCGAGAATATCGACTCTAGCGTTATAACACGTCGAACGGCTTTTCTAGGCCTTGGTATTTTCGCAGGATTTGGCGTATTAACGAGCCGTCTTTATTATCTTCAAGTGATTAAAGCTGAAGATTATAGGGCGCTCTCAGACAATAACCGTTTTAATTTCAATATCACTTTACCGTCTCGGGGGAAAATTCTCGACAGACATGGTGAAGCTTTAGCGATTAACCGACAAGATTATCGGCTCATTCTAATCCCTGAACAAGTCAAAGATATCGATAAAACCCTTAAAAGCATTTCGGGTGTTCTGCCTCTACAATCAAAGACGATAAAGCGCATCAAAACGGATATAAAAGAAAATGCCAGTTTTGTCCCTGTTTTGATTGAGGACCATTTGGACTGGAAAACTTTTGCAGCGCTTAATTTAAAAACACCAGATTTACCCGGTATCATTCCGGAAGTTGGAGAGGGGCGGTCTTACCCTAATAAAGGTATTTTCGCCCATACATTAGGTTATGTTGGGCGTGCTAATCGAGAAGAAGTTTCTATTGATAAGGATCCGTTATTGAAACAGCCTACATTTCGTATCGGAAAGTTAGGTGTCGAATCAGCGCAAGATAAAATTCTTAGAGGGGAGTCAGGAAAGCTTAAGGTCGAAGTCAATGCCGTCGGTAGAATAGTTCGAGAGTGGCCTGAAGCCAAAGATTTTGCAAAACATGGTAAAAATGTCTGGCTAACTTTGGATGCTGAACTTCAACGGTATGGTGCCGAGTTGTTTGAGGAAGATAGCGGCGGGTTAGTCGTTATTGATACAGTCACGGGTGAATTAAGAACTCTCCTGTCTATGCCCACATTTGACGGAAACCTATTTGTTTCAGGATTGACCGCTGACGATATGAAACGTCTGAACAATGATGAACGTCGGCCCCAATATAATAAAGTTTTAAGTGGGGGTTATCCGCCTGCATCGACATTTAAGATGGTTGTGATGTTAGCAGCCCTAGAGAGTGGTTTGGTAGACCCAGATAGAAAAATATTTTGTGTGGGTAAATTAAGATCTGGAAATCGTAATTTCCATTGTTGGAAACGTAAAGGGCATGGTCCTATGACAATGCGGGCCGCATTAAAAAATTCCTGTGATGTTTATTTCTACGACATTGCTCAAACAATCGGGATAGAAAAAATTGCTAATATGGCACGACGGCTAGGCCTAGGCGAAAAATTTGATTTAGGTATATCTGGCGTGAAAGCAGGCATCGTTCCTGATGAAGAGTGGAAGCAAAGAAAACTTGGCGCAGCGTGGCGTGGAGGCGATACTTTTAACGCGGCTATTGGTCAGGGCTTTGTCCTAACGACGCCGCTACAATTAGCGGTTATGGCTGGAAGAATAGCCAATGGATATAAAGCTCTTTTACCAAATTTAATTATTGGAAATAATTTACCCGAATTGGATAATCTAGATGTTGATCCAAATCACCTTGATTTAGTTCGTGAAGCCATGTGGGCTGTTTGTGAAGAACCCGGCGGTACGGCCTATCGCCATAATGGTTTGGGTATCAAGGGACTCCAAATGGCTGGAAAGACTGGGACTGGGCAAGTTAGAGGGATTTCTGCATCTGAGCGCCGCGACAGGATCCGTAAAAATAAAGAATTGCCTTGGAAGTTGCGGGATCATTCTGTTTTTGTAGGGTTTGCTCCCTATAACTCGCCACGATTTGCTGCGGCATGTTTGGTTGAACATGGTGGGTCGGGGGCTAAGCGGGCGGCATCAATTGTACGCGCTATTTTAGGACGAGCTTTAGAGCGCGATGGTATGGCAACACATCTGGACACCGCGCAAGAGGGTGAGCCGTTATGATGAGATCGCTCAATACCAGAGCTAGCTTCTCTTCAAAGTTATTTGAAGTTAATTGGTTTTTAGTCGCATTAATTATTGTGGTTGGCTTAGTCGGTGTTGTCATGATTTTTGCCGCTACAGATGGCGTGTGGTCAAGAGGAGCTTCACAACATCTTATACGCTTATTTGTTTGCGGGCTGGCCATGTTGGTCATTGCTTTGGTTGATGTAAAATATTGGTATACTTTGGCATACCCTGCCTATGGCATAGCTTTAGTTCTGCTTATTGGCGTCGAGTTTTTTGGCGTAAGCGTGAATGGCTCGCAAAGGTGGTTAGATTTAGCAGTATTACGTCTGCAGCCCTCCGAAATTATGAAACTTTCTATTGTCCTTGCTTTGGCGCGGTATTTTCATGACCTTCCGCAATGGCGCGTATCTGGTGTTTCTGGATTATTGGGGGCTTTACTTTTCATTATTATACCCATGGCTTTGATTTTACGCCAACCAGATTTAGGAACGACATTATTAGTCGGTGCAACAGGTGTTACGTTGATTTTTTTAGCTGGTGTAAATTGGAAGGTTATTGTGTCAGCAGGAATAACGGCTTTAATTGCGGTTCCTTTGTTTTTTCGATTTGGATTACAGGAGTATCAGCGTGCTCGTATCCGAACCTTTTTAGACCCTACAATTGACCCTACTGGGGCGAGTTATCATATCACCCAATCAAAAATTGCGCTTGGGAGTGGGGGAGTGTCTGGAAAAGGCTTTATGAATGGAACGCAAAGACAATTGGAGTATGTCCCTGAAAACCGAACTGATTTTATATTCACAATTATCGGAGAAGAATTCGGACTTATAGGCAGCTTAGCAACAATGGGACTTTATCTTGCCGTCATAGGCATGTGCGCGTTTTTATCCTATCAGTGTAAACATGTATTTTCACGGCTAATGATACTGGGCATTACAACGACATTCATTTTGTATATTTTTATCAACCTCGCTATGGTCATGGGGTTAGTACCGGTTGTGGGTGTTCCTCTGCCCCTCATTTCTTATGGAGGCACAGTGATTATGACGGTTATGGCCGGTTTTGGTTTAATTTTATCCGCTCACCTTCATAGAAAAAACGATCTACCGAAAAGCCATGCTTAATGTTCGAGCGTTAAAAGGGTCCTGTGTAAGTTTTGACTTCTAGAAATAACGTCTTTTAAATGATTTGTGCTGTTTTGAATGTTTTCTGGCGGTGCATTTTGAAGTTCTGCTGATCTGAATTCCAACTCTTTAAGAGCAATTGTAGCGGCGGAGCCTTTAAGTGTATGAGCCGCGCTGCGCAGCTCGCTTAAATTTTCTGGGATTGCTTGGCTTGCGAGGTCTTTATTATTATTAATTACGTTTATGCAGCCATAAGTACTTTCCCAAAACCTTTCAACGAGACTGAAAATTTCTGTTTGCGGACTATTCTTGGTTATTTGCCGCCAATGCTTCATATTAATCAAAGCGTTAGTGTTATGTCTTTGTATAAGTCTTAGGGCTTGAGTTTCAGAAGGTGCTGTATTGTTTTGGTAATGACTCCACGCCCGTTCAACATCCTTGGTGCGCAAGGGTTTGGGTAATACAAATTGAAAGCCAACTTGCCTATATTGGCGCTGGTCGGAGGCTGAGCTATAAGCGGTTAATGCAAAGACGGGTGTGTTTTTATTCCGAGAGCCTGATCTTCTGAGTCGCCTAAGTGTTTTTATACCATCCAATTTGGGCATTAATATATCAAGTAGTATAAGATCGAATTTAACGCCTTCACATTCTAAGAGGGCTTTGTCTCCATTATTTGCAGTGACAACAATATGCCCTTCGCGTTCTAAAATGGAAGCCGCTATAATGCGGTTGGCTTCATTATCATCTGCTAGAAGTATTCGCATAGGAATCCATTGTGTGAACCCCCATTAAAACTTTACGCAATACTACTTAAAATTTTATTATTGGGTTTATAAATTTCATACAAACTAAGTCTCCTTGCTTGACCCATTGTTCGAAAACATTACGTTGTGCTGTTAATAAACAATAAAAAGGGGACATCATGGCTGCACCAGGAACTGCTCAATGGTCATCACGATTTGCATTTATCATGGCGGCTGTGGGCTCGTCTGTCGGGCTAGGAAATCTTTGGAGATTTTCAGCTGAGCTAGGCACAAATGGCGGCGCGGCTTTCTTAGTTGTCTATATAGCTTGCATCTTATTTGTTGGCATTCCTGTATTGATGAGTGAATTCATGATTGGCCGTGCAGGCCAGGCCTCAAGTGCTGTGAATTCCCAAATTGATCTCGCTCAGCGTAGTGAAGTTTCCACACGATGGAGTGCGGGGGCGTGGTTTGGTATGATTGCCTCTTTCTTGATCGTCAGTTTTTATTGTGTCGTGGCAGCTTGGGTGCTGAATTATTTAGTACGGTTTTTAGGAAATTCCTTTCAGGGGCTTCCTGCGAAAGAAATTGCGGCTCAATTTCCTGCTATGTTGGAAAATCCTCTTAATTTCGAAAACCCTATCAGGGCAGTTTGGCCATACTTTTTTATATTTGCAGCCCTGACATCATGGTTAGTCGCACGTGGAGTTAATGCCGGCATTGAAACCGCCGCGCGGTTATTAATGCCATTATTCTTCATTTTATTGGTTGGGCTCTCGCTTTATTCAATAACATCAGGACTGAAATCAGGCGGAACAGCTCAAGCGTTAGGCTTTATGTTTACACCTGATTTTTCAAAAATAACGCCTGCTGTCGCGACCTCTGCGCTTGGTCAAGCTTGTTTCTCAATAGGGATAGGTAACGCCATTATGATTACCTACGGATCATATTTGCCACGTAGCGTTAGTATCCCCAAAGCCGCGGTGACAATCAGTATTGTTGATACAATGGTTGCGATAACGGCGGGGCTTGCAATTTTCCCAATTGTTTTTGCGAATAATCTAGATTTCAGTGCAGGTGCTGGAATTTTCTTCCAGACCCTTCCAACGGCTCTAGCTGAGTATTGGTATATTGGTGCTGCCTTCTTCTTCTTGGCGTTCTTTGCGGCGATCACCTCTTCGGTTTCATTGCTAGAACCATCGGTCGCCTTTGTGGCCGAAAAGTTTAATCTTACTAAAAAGAAAGCAGCTTGGTTGACTGGCGCGGCCATAACGGCATTAGGATTAGTCTCTTTATTGTCTCCGAAGTTCTTTGATTTTATTGATACTGGTTTAGCAGGGCCAATTTTGGCACCTCTCTCAGCACTCCTGCTCGTATTGTTTACAGGCTGGAGATTAAACAAGTCCATAATAGATGAGCAAATTAGCGGAGAAGGCGAAGCGTTAGGTCGGTTCATCCTTATCTTTGTTAAATGGATTGCGCCTCTATTTATGGGATTAGTTCTTATTATTGGAACGTATGACAAGTGGATTAAACCTCTAATAGGTGGTTGATTTCATTACAAATATTTAAGCTGTATCTTTACGCTTGCGGTACTCATAGCCGTGACGTAAGCAAATCTTAACGCTGACTATTCAGTATATATTCAACATATTGTGTTTAAAGGCGCGTAAGCACGGTATCTTTGGTTATTGTTATCAAAGAGCTATATTTTGGGATTGTAAATGAGCTTACGGCTTACCATCGCTATCATGTCATGCGTGTCGTTTTCGGCTTGCGCGACGGTTAATCTAGATGAGATGGCAGTTTCGAGTAAATCACCTGTTATTAGTGGATTTGACGTGAATGTCGTTCAGCGCGCGACAGAAAAACTATTTTCTGCTTTTTCTAATAAAGGCCTGGTCGCGAAGGACTCTCAGAAACGTATGCAATCTGCAGCCCGCATCTTATTAAAAGGTCTTGAAGAAAAAGACGTTCTTATAGATCAGGCAAGCTATCAGTCTAATGTCTCGGACCCTTTGATTGTGCTGGCGGATATAAAAACCGTATCGCGTCATGTAGAGCAAACAACGAAGGCTGCTGAAGTATATCTAGCGATGGCGCCGATCGAAAAATCTGTTAAAAAAGAGCTGGGTAATCTTGAGCAAGCTTTACTTGCATCTCGTTCTGCAGAAGCGATTTTTGAAACGACTTTACAAGATTTAGGTCAAAATTCTTCGGCATCTGAATTTGCAAATTACAAGCAAGTCGTTGATGAGCTCAAATATGTAACAGATGCCTTTGGCGAACGTGTCCGCGATGATTTCTTTAAGCGGACAGCACAAATAAATTAGCCCCAAAACCCCCTTGGCGCTGGAATTATATTCGGCCCCTCATAGCGAAGTCCATTGTAACGATCTTTCGCCAGTAATAATGGACCATCTAAGTCAATATAATCGGCATAGCTTTCTAAAATCATCATAGGTGCCATGGCCAAAGAGGTTCCAACCATGCAGCCTGCCATGATTATAAATCCTCGGGCTTTAGCGGCTTTTATAAGCTTAAGCCCAGCCGTCAGTCCTCCGCATTTATCGAGTTTAATATTCACAGCGCGATAACCGGCTATCCATAATTTTTCGAGATCTTCTAGACTGTGTAGTGATTCATCCGCGCAGAATATGGGAAGCTTATGAGGTGTATTCGGGATTAAGTCATATGTGCTGGCGGCAATAGGCTGCTCAATCATTATAACGGGAAAGGTTTCTAAACTAGACCTAAACACTTCGACCTCGTCGGGTTTTAGAGATTCATTGGCATCTATTATAAGTTGAGCATCCGGTCTGGCATTGATGATAGCTAAACAGGCTTCCAATCCGCCTTCATGTCCAATTTTAATTTTCAGAATAGGATATTGTTTGGCTTTTAAGGCCGCCGCTCGCATGTTAGCTGGCGAGTCCATTGATAATGTATAGGCCGTTAGTCTTTTGCTCGGGGGAGGTAGCTTCGAAAGTTGTGAGACCGTTTGGCCTGTCTTTTTGGCTTTAAGGTCCCATAAGGCGCAATCAATGGCATTTCTTGCGGCTCCCGCGGGCATAAGGGACTGTAAGTCTTCAAGTGAAATGTCGGCTTCGATGGTACCACGATGTTTCTCTATGTCTTCAATGACGCTTTCTGGCGTTTCATTATATCTTGCATAGGGACGGCATTCCCCTCGGCCAACAAACCCATTTTCGTGAATTTCTGCTGTGACTACAGTGATGTTTTTCAAAGTGCTACGCGAGATTATAAACGCCCCTGCAACCGGCCAATTTTCTATTTTTAAAATTAACTGACGCAAATCGTATTCCTCACTTGACCTTCTCCTCTGTGGTTTGCACCTTATGATTATGAACTCAATACCTGCAGACTATGAAATATTGCAGTCCGCTCGAATAATTACATTTCGAGCGAGCGGGAACTGGACTCTTGAAAATGCCAAAACCCTTGATGCAGGCTTACTCGAAGAATTAAACAAGTTGGATTATGATAAAGTCAATTATGATTTCACGGATGTTGAAAGTTTAGATACTGTTGGCGCATATCTTTTCGCGCGAGCCATACGGCGCGGGCAAGGTACAGGTCAGGATTGGTCAATCATTGCTGGCAATGAAGGTCAAAAAACATTGATGAAGACAGCTGCTGATGCTGTTATGGGACGCCCGCCAAAAGAAACACGGCAATGGTATGATGCTCTTAGCCGCATTGGCCAGGCGACAGAGCGTTTCTTCACGGAACTGATAGAAACGCTCGTCTTCATCGGAAAGTTTTTTACCGTTTTATTTCGTCTGCTTCTCACTCCCTTTAAGATTCGTTGGAAATCCGTTGTCGCCTTAATCGAAGAGATTGGATTTAATGCAGCACCGATTGTTATGGTTCTAAGCTTTTTTATTGGAGCCGTGATTGCTTATATGGGGGCGAACCTTTTGGCGACATTCGGCGCATCCGTTTTCATGGTCGATCTCGTTGGTGTCTCTGTTTTACGCGAATTGGCCCCTATCATTACAGCAATTTTATTGGCGGGCCGTTCTGATTCAGCTTTTACGGCTCAAATTGGAGCGATGAAAATGCGCCAAGAAATAGATGCTATGACCGTTATCGGACTGGATACATTTGAGGTCTTAGTTGTGCCCCGCGCTATAGCCTCACTTGTGTCGACGCCTATTTTGACATTTCTAGCCATGCTGTCCGGTGTCTTTGGTGGGATGTTAGTCGCTTGGCTCGGCTCGGCTGATTTGTCACCGATATTATTTGTGACGCGTTTGAGAGAGTCCGTTGGTACAACTCATTTTTGGGTAGGCCTCGTTAAAACACCTTTCTTTGCCCTTATCATTGCGATTATTGGGTGCCGGCAGGGGCTAGCGGTTACAGGAAGTGTTGAGTCTTTAGGCAGCAGAACAACCACCAGTGTTGTTCAAGCTATTTTTGCCGTTATTGCCGTGGACGCAATTTTTGCGATTCTATTCTTTCAAATGGGAATATGAGATGGCGATAGATAAAACGAAACCACCCATTGAAGCGCGCGGTATACGCTCTCAATTTGGCTCGAATGTTATTCACGAAGATCTAAACTTTCGGGTAAACCGTGGAGAAATTGTGGGACTGGTTGGCGGTTCAGGGGCGGGTAAGTCTGTTTTGATGAATACCTTGTTAGGCCTCAAGGAACCAGAGGCAGGTATAATTCGATATTTTGGTCAGAACAGAGAAAAACTTTCCTCTGAGGAACGCCGAGACGTTAACAACGAAATGGGTGTTTTATTTCAAGGCGGAGCGCTTTTTTCATCCATGACGGTCCGTCAAAACATTATGGTGCCCTTACGTGAACATACAGATCTGCCGGTCCCTCTTATGCGGGAGCTTGCCGATATGAAAATTCACATGGTTGGCCTACCATCCGAAGCGGCAACATTATACCCATCTGACCTGTCTGGAGGGATGAAAAAAAGAGCAGGTTTGGCGCGTTCACTCGCTTTGGATCCCGAAATATTATTCCTAGATGAGCCGACGGCTGGTCTTGACCCCATTGGAGCCAATGCTTTTGACGAGCTTATTTTGGGATTGCGCGAAGCGATGAATTTAACTGTATTGATGGTTACCCATGATCTGGATAGCCTTTATGCCATTTGTGATCGTGTGGCAGTGTTGGTTGACAAACATATTGCGATTGCCGACACGCTTACTAAAGTGATGGAATATGAACACCCATGGGTGAAAGAGTATTTTGGCGGCCCCAGATCAAGGGCTGCAATGAGCGCGGGATTGAAAGAGCAGGGCTAAGGCATGGAAAACAAAGCGCATTATGCTTTGATAGGGACATTTGTTTTGTTGGCATTATTCGCCATCATAGCTTTTGTTGCGTGGCTTTCTAATGCTCAATTTGATCAACAATTTGATGAATATGAAGTGACCTTTAATGGCGCTGTTCGAGGTGTCAGCGAAGGCAGCGAAGTCCGGTTTAACGGGCTTAAAGTCGGAGAAGTGAAGAAACTTGGATTAGACCCACAAAATAGCAATTCAGTGTTGGTTGATATTCAAGTTGCCGGAGGCACACCTATAGACACAAAAAGTTTCGCCCGCTTGGAACCGTTGGGTTTGACAGGTTTGAACTACATTCAAGTCTTTGCGGGCGGGGATGATTTTCCTTTGATTAAAGATTTACCTGGTAAAGGGCCTCGCCGGATCCAAGGTCAGATGAGTCAAATTGATACGTTTTTAGACGATGGCGGGTCTGTTATTGAATCCGTTCAAAAGGCTTTGCAACGGGTGAATGTGGTCATGTCGACTGAAGCGATCGAAGATTTTCACTCAATTTTGGATAACGTTAATCAAGTAACGGGGAATCTCAGAGATGCAGATATAGATACCGATTTAGTCAATAAAACATTGATAGCGATTGAAAAAGCCGCGAGCGATGTGTCCGAGGCCGCGCTTTCGGTTAACACGGCCGCAAATGATTTTGATATCCTTTTAACTCAAGATGTGAAGTCGGCTATCGCTCGCGCGGAAGTTTCTATGGCAGAGCTTGATAAAGCTCTGGGGTCTATAGGGACGGCTGCTGATGGAACTGGTGATCTCATAACAGACTCACGTGATGCGATTAATCGTTTGTCAAATTCAGGACTTACAGATTTAGAGGAAACAATAGATGCAATTCGGCGCACAGTGGTTACGCTGGGCCGAATAGCTGATAATATTGAGAAAAGCCCAAGGCAATTCATTGCAGGGACCGAGAAAGAAACTGTGGAGCTTCCTCAATGAATGTTTTGAAAACAGGATTAATAGCAAGTTTGCTTTTATCAGGCTGTGTATCATTACTGCCTGAGGCGGAATCTGCCGATACAATCTATAGGTTGACGCAGGCTAAACAAGGTGTTCCGCAATCCCCAAATGCCTATGTTGTTAGAATTGACCGTCCAAGTGTGTCTAATGAACTTGAGACAAAAGATATTTTGGTATCTCCTGATGGTCGCCGTCTAGCGTCAGCCAGCGGTGCGAGATGGGCTGAACTTATCCCTGTTATGATACAAAATAGTTTTGTTGATTTGATGGGGCAACATACAAATTTGGTGGGAGTCATACCGTCTTCCGGAGCGCGCACGGATACGAGAGTTCATTTAACGGTCAAGAATTTCGAAGCTCAGTACGATCAAGGGCAATCTCTAGCACCTCTTGCAGTCGTACATTACAGCGTTGTGCTTTCTAATGCATCTAACCGGAATTTATTAGGGTCCTATGACGTTCGTAAAACTGTTCGAGCCAGCGAAGCTCGGGTTTCCGAAATTGTAAAAGCTATGGATAATGCCAATCAACAAGCCTTAGAGGACATCGCTCTATGGCTGGAAAAACCGAGTACGCGAAGTTAGTTTGAGCCCATTTTGGAATCTTGGGATTCTTGGCGTTTGCGCTTCCAAATTTGAAATCCGATAAATAGCAAAGCTAAACTCACGGCAATGATAGGTAAGAGCCATTCAAAACGTTCACCTAAGGCTTCACCCAATAAATGACAAATCGCAAATATGACGATTGTATAGACGGTTGCCGTAAGCCCTATGAAGAAACAGAATTTCCAGTAAGGGACTTTAAAGAAACCGCACGCGACATAAGCAGGAATGCGAGCGAGGGGTAAGAAGCGCGCTGCGAATAAAGTGACTAGAGTATATTGTTGTACTTTATGTTGGAAATCAGCGACGTGTTTTTTCTCTGCAAAGGCTCGCGCTTTTGGGTTGCTTAAGGCTGCCCAACCAATCCAATATTTCCAAATATCAGATAAAAATAGTCCGGCTAAGATAACAAAAAACATGTTCGGAAAATAAGAGGGATTGTTAGCGGATAAGCTTGCTGCATATAAAACGGCAGCATCTTCTTGGACAAATGGCCCAATGAAAACGCTTATATACATGGCCAATGGTGAATCTGTTAGAAAGTCCATGCAGAAACAGCCTTGAGTCTCGATAAACGATTCATATCAGTCAATAACTCGCTCTTTGGGGCTAGAATGGCAAGTAATCAGTGAAATTTTACGATTTTTCGCGATGAACAGGCGTTGCCAATGAATAGCGAGCATGACATAAGGCGCGAAATTTCACAGACGGATGGGTGCTGAGCGTGACGCTTTTGCGCCCTTGCTGTTTAAGACGATGGATCAACGTCATGCAGATAAAAGAATTAAAAAAAGAAGGCTTAAGCCATACCTATGCGGTGACAGTCTCAAAAGAAGACCTTGCGACGAAGCTTGATGCAAAAATCAAAGAGATGCAGCCTCAAGTATCGCTAAAAGGATTTCGTCCAGGTAAAGTGCCTGTTGGACATATTCGCAAAATGTTCGGACAGAGCATTATGAAAGACCTTGTCGAGGAGGTTGTGAACGAAACGTCCCAACAAGCTATCAATGATAATAAAATTCGCCCTGCTGGGCAGCCCAAGGTCGACCTTCGCGCAAATGGTGAAGATGTCACCAAAGGCGAGGCTGATTTAGAATATCAACTGACTGTTGAGAGTATTCCAGACTTTGAACCGGTTGATCCTGCTAAATTGAAGTTTACGCGTTTGAAGCACGAAGCTGATGATAAAGAGATTGACGAAGAAGTTGCAAAACTGGCCGAGGGACAAAAATCTTATAAAAAGAAAGCTAAAACCGCCAAAGCTAAAAAGGGTGATGCGGTCTTGATCGATTTTGTTGGGACAGTTGACGGAACACCATTTGAGGGCGGCGCGATGGAAGGTCATCAACTTGTTCTTGGGTCTGGCTCTTTTATCCCTGGATTTGAAGACGCATTGATTGGCGTTAAAGCGGGCGATGAAAAAGACGTTAAAGTAACATTCCCAGATCCCTACCAAGCTGAAGACTTGGCGGGTAAGGATGCAGTCTTCGCTACAAAAGTTATTGAAGTTCAAGGTGAGATTGACGCCGTGATTGATGATGAGTTTGCACAAAAATTTGGCGTTGCTGATCTTGAGGCTCTCAAAGCCGCTGTCAAAACTCAATATGAAGGACAGCTTGAGATGCAAACTCGCATGAAGCTCAAGCGCGCTATTCTTGATGAGCTTGATAAGAAACATAAATTTGAACTTCCTCCGAATATGGTCGAGGCTGAATTTTCAAATATCTGGACTCAAGTTCAGTCTGAAAAAGAGGCAGGTCAATTAGATGAAGATGATGCCAAAAAGACTGAAAAGCAGCTTGAGAAAGATTACCGCAAAATCGCTGAACGTCGTGTCCGCTTAGGTCTTGTTCTCGCTGAAATGGGTCAGAAACAAGAAATTCAAATTACGAATGAAGAAATTCAGCAAGCCATGATTGCTGAAGCCCGTCAATATCCGGGTCAAGAACAACAAGTGATTGAGTTTTACCAAAAGAACCCTCAGGCCCTTGCTCAACTTCGCGCGCCGATTTACGAAGAAAAAGTCGTCGATTTGATCATCGAGAAAGCTAAAGTGACTGATAAAAAGGTCGATAAAGATACATTGTTTGAAGAAGATGCAATGATTTAGTTTCGCAAGCGAGACATATATTTCGAAAGCCCGCACTAAAATGCGGGTTTTTTTATGCCAATTTATTAAGGATGCTCTTGAATGATTTCTATAAGATATCAATATATTTGTAATACTCTTAGGTGACAGTCAGGCTAAAATCATAATATTCGCCTAAAGACATGAAGGATAGTAACATGCAAGACCCACAAGACGTTTTAACGAATTACCTCATTCCGACGGTTGTTGAACAATCAAGCCGCGGAGAGCGGGCTTTTGATATTTATTCACGGCTTTTACGGGATCGTATTATATTCCTTTCGGGTGTCGTTGAAGATGGCATGGCGGCATCAATCACCGCTCAGCTTCTCTTTTTGGAATCTGAAAATCCTAAGAAAGAAATTTCAATGTATATCAACTCCCCTGGCGGTGTTGTGACGGCTGGCATGGCGATTTACGATACAATGCAATACATTAAATCCCCTGTTTCAACCGTGTGCATGGGCCAGGCTTGCTCTATGGGGTCGCTTCTGTTGGCCGCTGGTGAAGATGGACAGCGTATCGCGCTCCCTAACGCTCGCGTCATGGTACATCAACCCTCTGGCGGTTTTCGCGGGCAGGCGTCTGATATTCAACGTCATGCCAATGATATTTTGGCGATGAAAAAGCGCCTTAACGAGATTTATGTTAAGCATACGGGCAAAAAATACGCGACGATTGAAAAGACTCTGGATAGAGACCATTTCATGACAGCAGATGAGGCTAAAGACTTTGGTATCGTTGACCATGTTTATGCAAAACGCGGGGAAGATACTTAGTATTTTACATCACTATTAAGGGTGATGACTTATTTTAACTTGCCAGTCTGGTCAGAAAAGTGTTCCTATATGGGAAATGGTAAGGCGGTTTTAATAAAACTGTCGTAATACGGGGCAATAACCGGATTTTATTTAGGCATTAGCTTTGCAGTGAATCCGCAATAACAGGCGAAAACGGATATAATAATGAGCAAATCAACAGGTGACAGCAAGAACACTCTCTATTGTTCATTTTGTGGTAAAAGCCAGCATGAAGTCCGAAAATTAATAGCAGGACCGACTGTTTTTATCTGTGATGAGTGCGTCGAGCTTTGCATGGATATCATCAAAGAAGAGGGCAAAGGCTCTATTGCCAAGTCACAAGAAGGCGTGCCAACGCCGCAAGAAATATGCGATACGCTCGATGATTACGTTATTGGGCAAAACTATGCCAAAAAAGTTCTCTCAGTTGCTGTGCATAACCATTATAAGAGACTTAATCACGCGACATCTAATCCTGATGTTGAACTTGCTAAGTCTAATATCCTTCTGGTTGGCCCAACTGGCTGTGGTAAAACGCTCCTCGCGCAAACTTTGGCTCGTATTTTAGACGTTCCCTTTACAATGGCGGATGCGACGACACTGACTGAGGCGGGTTATGTTGGTGAAGATGTTGAAAACATTATTCTCAAGCTCCTTCAAAGCGCGGATTATAATGTTGAGCGAGCCCAGCGCGGTATCGTTTACATTGATGAAGTCGATAAAATCAGTCGTAAGTCGGATAATCCGTCGATTACGCGCGATGTATCTGGGGAAGGTGTGCAGCAAGCCTTGCTTAAAATCATGGAGGGAACTGTCGCGTCAGTGCCTCCGCAAGGCGGACGTAAGCACCCTCAGCAAGAGTTTTTACAAGTTGATACGACCAACATCCTATTTGTTGTTGGCGGCGCTTTTGCCGGCCTAGATAAAGTTATATCAAACCGGGGTGATAAAGCCTCTATAGGGTTTGGTGGCGAGGTTAAAGAATTGGATGAGCGCCGCGTTGGAGATATTCTACAGGGTGTTGAACCCGAAGATCTTACGCGTTTTGGATTGATTCCAGAATTTGTGGGCCGTTTACCCGTGATTGCCACATTAACTGACTTGGATGAAGCGGCCCTTATAACGATCTTAACTGAGCCTAAAAATGCCTTAGTGAAGCAGTACCAGACCTTGTTTGAAATGGAAGATGTTCGTCTATCTTTCTCTGATGACGCCTTAAAAGCAATTGCGAAGAAAGCTCTGGACCGCAAAACAGGGGCTCGCGGGCTTAGATCCATTATGGAAGGTATATTGCTCGATAGCATGTATGATTTACCGACCTATGAAGGCGTAGAGGAAGTTGTTATCAACGGAGAAGTGGTGAGCGGCCAGGCTAAACCATTACTAATCTACTCAGATAAAAAGCAGACAAAAGAAAAAGCCTCTTAAAGGATAAGTTTCTGCAGATAATGGTGGTTTTATAGGATGTAATGTCTTGAAACCGAGACTGCCTCATCCCACTTATACATGATTGGGACGCATATCTGATGTGTCCTGTTAAATGAGATGATTTATGTCTGACGCCCAGCTTTTTCCCGTTTTACCTTTAAGGGACATTATTGTGTTTCCCTTTATGGTGGTTCCGCTCTTTGTTGGACGGGAGAAGTCTATCAAGGCGCTTGAAGATGTTATGGCTCAAGATAAGCGTATCTTGCTACTGACGCAGAAAGATGCCGAGTCAGATGAACCAACTCGTGAAGATATTTATCACCGTGGGTGCGTTGCAAAAATTCTTCAACTGCTGAAATTGCCCGACGGCACAGTTCGCGTTCTTGTCGAAGGACAGGACCGGGCGGTTGTTGAAGCCTTTACTGATAAAAAAGAATTTATAGAGGCTTATGCCCAAACAACGCCGTCAAAATTTAGCGATGCGGCTCTCATAAAGAAGCTGACAAAGCAAGTCCGCGACACTTTTGAGACCTATGGTAAGTTAAATAAGAAAATCGCCGAAGAAGTTGTCACATCTGTCACTGAAACAACTGAACCCTCAAAATTAACCGATGTCATATCCGTTCATTTGACCGCAAAAATAGACGAAAAACAGACTTTGCTGGCCGAGGAAGAGGTTTCGGTTCGCCTTAAAACGATTTTGGACTTAATAGACGGTGAAACCAGCGTTCTAAAAGTCGAGAAAAAAATCCGAGGTCGTGTTAAACGCCAGATGGAGAAAACCCAGCGCGAATATTATCTCAATGAGCAAATGAAAGCCATTCAGTCAGAACTTGGCAATGGTGACGCGCCCGATGAATTTGCTGAGCTTAATAAGAAAATTGCCGATACCAAGCTTTCAAAAGAAGCTAAAGAGAAGGTCGATGCCGAGATAAAAAAACTCAAACAAATGAGTCCTATGTCTGCTGAAGCCAATGTTTCCAGAAATTACCTAGATTGGATGTTATCAGTTCCGTGGGGTAAGAAAAAACGCATCCAGCGTGATTTGAAAAAGGCTCAAGAGATTCTAGATGCAGATCATTATGGATTGGATAAAGTCAAAGAACGTATCATCGAGCATCTGGCCGTACAGACGAGAACGAAAAAGGTTAAAGGCCCGATATTGTGCCTCGTTGGACCTCCCGGCGTTGGTAAAACATCTTTGGGGAAATCAGTTGCGCGTGCAACAGGCCGCGAATTTGTCCGTGTCTCATTAGGCGGGGTGAGGGACGAGTCTGAAATTAGAGGGCATCGCCGAACCTATATTGGGTCTATGCCAGGCCGTATCATTCAGTCGATGAAAAAAGCCAAATATAACAATCCTTTATTCCTCTTTGACGAGATTGATAAAATGGGGTCTGATCACCGTGGTGACCCTTCATCTGCGCTTTTAGAAGTTTTAGACCCTGAGCAAAATAATACATTCAGCGATCATTATCTGGATGTCGATTACAACCTTTCCGATGTTATGTTCATAACAACAGCAAATTCGCTGAATATGCAGCAGCCGCTTTTGGACCGCATGGAGATCATTCGCATCCCCGGCTATACCGAAGATGAAAAAATAGAAATTGCGACGCGCCATTTATTGCCCGATACAATGACAGAGCACGGCCTCAAAAAGACAGAGTTCACCGTCAAAGAAGAAGCTATTCGTGACATCATTCGTTATTATACCCGCGAAGCAGGTGTTCGGAGTTTGAAACGCGAAATTGCTCAGCTTGCGCGTAAGACTTTGAAAAAAATTGTTTCAAAAGAAGCCAAGAAAATTACAGTCTCATCAAAAAATATCGAAGAATTTTTGGGCGTTAAAAAATTCCGTTTTGGACAAACCGATACAGAAGACCAAGTAGGCGTTGTCACCGGTCTGGCCTGGACCTCAGTTGGTGGAGATATATTGACAATCGAATCTGTGTCCATGCCAGGTAAAGGCAAAATGACGGTGACTGGAAACCTTAAAGACGTCATGAAAGAATCCATCTCAGCCGCTAATAGTTATGTTCAGGCCAGAGCCCCGGAGCTCGGTATTAATCCAAAGGTCTTCCGAAGCACAGATATACATGTTCATGTGCCTGAGGGGGCTACGCCTAAAGATGGCCCAAGTGCTGGCGTGGGTATGATAACGGCGATGGTCTCTGTCTTGACGGGTATTCCCGTACGTAAAGAAATTGCCATGACGGGCGAAATCACCTTACGAGGCCGCGTGCTGCCGATTGGCGGCCTGAAGGAAAAGCTGTTAGCTGCGCTGCGCGGCGGCGTCACAACAGTTCTTATTCCGCAGGATAATGCCAAAGATTTAGCAAATGTCCCTGATAACGTTAAAAATGCCCTCAAAATCATTCCCGTAAGCTCGGTGGATGAGGTTTTGAAGCATGCGCTGACAAAGCAACCTAAAAAGATAGAATGGACAGCGACAGACGAAGCCGCACTGGCAGGAATAATTATGAATGAAGGTGTTGACCTTGGCGGTAAATCTGCGCATTAAGCGC
>CAYYMI010000012.1:0-53511 GCA_964472905.1 uncultured Hellea sp.
AATCCAAACGCACCAAGGAAATATCGGCGCTCGCTGAACGCATTGTTGAGCGCGCTAAGGATGAAGACGAAGTCTATGTCCTAATCGGCGATATGAATATTGAAAAGCGTGGCGATAGTATTTTTAAGGGCCTGAGCGATCATGGCCTAGAGGTTCCTGTTTTTGGGCCGACTAATTTGGGTGGTAATAAACATTATGATCAAATTGCGTTTACGTCCGAGGATATTAAAACCAATTTTGTCGCCAATGGCGTCGTCGATTGGCGAGGCGACGTTTTCGGCGACCGCGACAAAGATCATTACGAACAGATTATACAGGCGCAAAGGGTAGAAAATGGCAAGGAACCCTATGGCAATTGGAACAGCTCTTATCAAAACCATTTCGCCAGTTTTGAGATGTCCGATCACTTACCGATATGGATAGAGATCAAAACGGATTATTCTGATGCCTATCTAAGCCGCTTCACTGGCGATAAAACTTCTTGACGCTCCACCGCCTCGCCCTTATACGCCGCGTTCAATTAAGTATTCAAAGGCCAAGACCATGAAAGTCCGTAGCTCTTTAAAATCACTCAAAGGTCGTCACCGCGATTGTCAAATCGTGCGCCGTAAGGGCCGTCTTTATGTGATTAACAAAACCGACCCGCGTTTTAAGGCGCGCCAAGGTTAAGGCTCTTTAGAGCTTTATGAAGAATTTATGTGTAGGCCTCTTGCCAGAAATGGCAGGAGGCCTCACTGTATCTAACGTTATGAAACACCGTCGATTCAGTTTTGTCATGACCGTTGCAATGGGTCTTTGCCTTGGCCAAAATGCATTGGCCCAAGATGAGCGCCCAAGACTTGAAATCAAACCGCCCGAAGAGATTATTATCCCTGAGGCCGTGCCCGCGCCGCCATCTGAGAGCGAAGAGGCGGATATTATCACCGAAGAACCTGCGCCCGAGATTGATAAGCCCGATTATTCACATCTGACGCCAAAAGCAGAGCGACAAGCGCGTCTTGATGAAATCTTTGAGCGCCTACAGGCGGAAGATAACCCGGAAGACGCCAACCTCATCGCCGAGGAAGTCTGGGCGCTCTGGCTGGATAGCGGCTCGGCCTCGATTAATTTTGTCCTGCGCCGCGGCTCGGCCGCGCATAAGCGCAAAGATCATAAGCTCGCCCGCCGCATGTTCGATCATGTGACAGCGCTTAGTCCCGAATATGCCGAAGGCTGGGCCCGTTCTTCGCGATTAGCGCTGGATGAGAAAGATTTGAGCCGGGCCCTCAATGAAGCGGCTCAGGCGCTTGTTTTGGAACCGCGCCATTTTTATGCGCTTTGGACCATGGGCAATATTTTTGAGCAATTAGGCCGTCAGGACGAAGCTCTAGAAGCCTACCGCGAGGCGAATAAATTATACCCTGAGCTTAAAGCCGTAAAAGATAGGCTTGAGGCGATGCAAAGCGCCATAGACGGAGATGTTCTCTAATCCGTGCAATTTGGTCTAACCAAAATACATCTTTAGTTAGGTAAATTCGCTAAAAAAAATGCCCGCGCATTTTCGCCCATAACTTTACGGATGGTTGTCGTGTCCATGCCCGCCTGCATTAATTCCTGTGTGATAATGGCGAGCTCTGATGTATCCAAAGTCGTCGCCACGCTCCCGTCATAATCAGACCCTAAGGCCACGGCATTAGGCCCCATCAAGGCCGCAGCGTCGATAATAGCTCTGGCAATGCCCTTGGGTGAGATATCACAAATCGCGCCATCAAAATAACCTACGCCCAAGATACCGCCGCGCGCGGCAATCTCTTTGAGGATATCATCAGGCAGGTTACGATTAGAACTGCGCGGGCAATGGCTCACTGTGCCGCCATGGCTGATGAAAACCGGCGCGTCTATAAGCGCGAGTACATCGCGAACGGTTTGATCTGAACTATGAGCCACATCAATAATAATCCCGAGACGGCGCATCTCCAAAACGGCCTTACGGCCAAACTCGCTAAGTCCAGCTTGCGAGCGTCCATGTTTGGACCCGCCCAGTTCATTATCGAAAAAATGCTGCAAAGCCATCGCGCGGTAGCCTTCATTAAAGAGCCGCTCAATATTTTCAATCTTGCCTTCCAGCGGGTGAGAGCCTTCGGTGAGTAGGAGCGTCGCCAATGTGTCGTCCGGCTGGTTCATGTCTGAGGCGGTCCGGACAATCACGAGTTTATTGGCTTTATCCGCTTCAATTTTTTGCAGGCGCTGGGCTTGATAGGCGGCGCGTTCATACAGTGAGCCCCATGTACGCATCGGCCAAAGCTGGGCTTGGACGAGCAGGGTAATGTCATCTGGCGCGTTGGCGTCATTACCGTCAAAATTTAAACCCCTCGGGGATTTTGTCACCGCGCTGAAAATTTGAAACTCGACCCCGCCTTCACGTAATCTGGGCAGGTCAACTTGTCCCCTATCCCAGCGTTTGAGCGGATTGCGCCGCCATAAAAGGCTATCTGCATGAAGGTCTGCGATATAAAGATCATCATGCAAGCTTTGGGTTTCATCCGTGATCTTATAGGGCGCGTGAGGCATGACAGGGTTTAATTTGGCGTCCATGCTAGGGACTAATATTCCGAAAATATAAATAGCTCCAATCATGAAGCCTAATCCTAAAAGCGTGCTGAATATTTTGAAAAACCTGCGCATAAAACCTTATGCCGAAGAATAATTCTCTGGGTCAAGACAATTAGGGCTGGCGCCGTACGGCTTGCTTCGTTAGGGGGTGTCGAAAATGGAGTTTTCTATGCGTCCCAATAACCGTAATCGTGACAGTCTTCGCCCCGTTAGCCTTGAAGCCGGGGTTAGCCGTTATGCCGAAGGCTCATGCTTGGCTAAATTTGGACAAACTCATGTTTTATGCACGGCCAGTGTCGATGAAAATGTCCCACGCTGGATGAAGGGGAGCGGCAAAGGCTGGGTGACGGCTGAATATGGTATGCTACCGCGGGCGACCCATAGCCGTAATAACCGCGAAGCGGCGCGCGGTAAACAGGGAGGCCGCACCGTTGAAATTCAGCGCCTGATTGGGCGATCTTTACGCGCCGCGATTGATTTGGAAAAACTGGGCGAGCGTCAAATTATTATTGATTGTGACGTCATGCAAGCCGATGGCGGCACCCGCACAGCGTCTATTACAGGGGCATGGGTCGCGCTTTATCAAGCCTGCGCGGGTCTTGTTGAGCAAGGGCTCATAACTGAAAATCCGATTACGGATAATATGGCAGCGGTTAGCTGCGGCATTGTCGACGGAGAATGCCGCCTTGATCTTGAATATGTTGAAGACAGCGCGGCGCAAGCTGACGCTAATTTTGTACTGACTGAAACTGGCGGTGTCATCGAGGTTCAAGCCAGCGCGGAAGAGACGCCTTTTACGGCAGATGAAATGGCGGAACTAATCCGCCTCGCAGGCCTTGGTATTGGGGAACTGTGTAAGCTACAGCAAACGGCTTTGGCTTAATTATAATTATTCTTCTTAATGACTCTTTTGAGTTATTCTGCCGCTTCTTGGGCGGCGCTATTTTCATGTTCGTCAGGTTCATAAACTAAAATATCGGCGGGCTGGCACTCCAGTTCGCGGCAGAGGGCGTCTAGCGTTGAAAAGCGCACGGCGCGGGCTTTGCCTGTTTTCAAAATAGATAGATTCGCCAGGGTGATACCTACGCGACTTGCGAGTTCAGTCAAAGACATGCGGCGGTCTAAAAGAACGCGGTCAAGATTTACACGAATAGCCATTAAATTGTTAACTCCGCATCGCGCCGTAATTCTGTTCCATGCCGAAAGACTTCGGATAGGGCTGCAATCACAAAGACAAGGAAAATTGTCCCCGCTTGGATATCAACAAGCATTTCATCCGTGCTGGACACATTGACAATAATAATACGGATTATTTCTGATAGGACGATAACAATCCATATTGTCCGCAGACGCGATATATTGGCGGGTACAAAGGGATCTCCCCCGAGCAATGTTCCGATTATTTTACGCAGAATATTTAAAACATAGAGCCATATTGCAGCAATTATAGCGCCGCCAAAGAAAACAATGGGAGCTTTATTCGGACCAACGTCACTTTTGGCATCTTCTAACTGAGCTAAAATATCTGCGCTTATGGCGTTTTTAGAGGTTAAAATAAAACCGCAGATAATAAACAAAACTATGGCAATTATCATAATAACCATAGCCATATGCAAAAGGACCTTAAGTCCTTTGGCAATGGGGGTGCCTCTATTGTCATTGATGGCTTTCATGGCCGTCCCGTTTTGTTGGAGTTTATTGATAAACAATAATAATGGGATTGCAAGCTATCATCACAGGGGTTAGGGGGACTGATGAAAACTATAAGTAAAATTGTCGTAGCCTCACATAATGAAGGCAAGGTTCGCGAAATCCGTGATCTGCTCCGTCCCTTTGGTGTTGAGACAGTCAGCGCAAGCGAATTAAACCTACCTGAACCTGAGGAAACAGAAACGACTTTTGCCGGAAATGCAGAACTGAAAGCGCGTGCGGCGGCCAACGCGTCAGGCTTGCCAGCGCTCTCAGATGATAGCGGTCTGGCCGTTGACGCGCTTGGTGGTGACCCTGGGATATATGCGGCGCGCTGGGCGGAGAAACCCGCCTCTGAAGGCGGGGGGCGCGATTTTGATATGGCGATGTGGCATGTCCAAGACCGTATGAAAGACGGCGTGCGAACCGCGCGGTTTATCTGCGCGCTGTGTTTGGCCTATCCAGAAGGCGAAGCTGAAATTTACGAGGGCACGGTGGAAGGCGAGATTGTCTGGCCGCCGCGCGGGGATAAAGGTTTTGGTTATGACCCTATTTTTCAAGCTCTTGGCGATAGATTGACTTTTGCTGAAATTGAGCCTGCTGCAAAACATGCCAAGAGTCACCGCGCGGATGCCTTTGCTAAATTTTTAAAAGACCAATTCCCAGATGGCTAATATCGCGATTTATGTGCATTGGCCTTATTGCGCGCGTATCTGTCCCTATTGCGATTTCAATGTTTATAAACAGCGCCGAGATGATGGGTTAGTCGATGCTATTTGTCAGGATATCGCCGAGCAGGCTCAGAGGTTTGGACCGCGAACTTTAACATCGGTCCATTTTGGCGGGGGCACGCCGTCGCTCTTAGAGGTTAAATCAATTGAGCAAATAATAAAGGAAGCGTCTCAACATTATGAGATTGGCCCTGATTGCGAAATTGCTATCGAAGTCAATCCGCAAGACGCAGACGCTGCTCGTTGGAAGGCTTATGCGAAGGCCGGCATTAACCGCCTCTCATTAGGGGTGCAAAGCTTCCATGACCCAGCGCTTACATTGCTAGGACGTGACCATTCGGTCGTGCAGGCCCAAGAGGCTCTGTCGATAGCGGTCAGTATATTTCCGTCTGTTTCGCTTGATCTTATCTTTGGGTGGTCGGGTCAGACCGAAACTTTATTACAGCAAGATTTGGATATAGCGCTTTCCAGCGGCGCGCAGCATATCTCGGCCTATCAGCTCACCATTGAAGACGGCACGGCTTTTGCCAAGGCCGAAGCGCGTGGCGATATCAAATCTGTTAGCTCTGATATAAGCGCCGATTTCTATGAGCTCATACGAAAACGGTTAATGTCTGAAGGTTTTGACCATTATGAAGTTTCAAATTTTGCAAAGCCAAGCCACCGCTCACGGCATAATCTGACCTATTGGCAAGGCGGAGACTATATAGGCGCCGGCCCTGGCGCTCATGGACGGCTAACTGTTGAGGGTAAACGATATGCAACGATAGCGTCTATGCGGCCTGAAGATTATAAAATAACGGCCCTTCAAGAGAAGACAGTTCTTACCCCCACAGAATGGGCGGAAGAATATCTCTTAATGGGATTACGGATTGAAGAGGGCATATCTCTATCGCGTTTTAAAGCCTTGAGCGGAGATGTACTTAATCAAGAGCTCATAGATGATTTTGTGAACGATAAGCTCATGACTTGTGATAACGGTCGTCTTAAAGTCACGGCAGGTGGCCGTCTTGTTCTTAACAAGATTACAGAAAAATTATTGGTGGGCTAATTTATGCCTTTGGTAATTTTTTCATTTTAAGTTTTGGATGATCGTAAATTAAGGGGACGATTATCCCAAAAGCAAAACCCATAAAAGAGACGCAACTTTACGGCCCTGTAAAGGCTTATTTCTCTGCGCAGGGTTATGATGTCAAAGGTGAGGTCGGGGCAGCGGATTTAGTCGCTGTGCCAAACTCTAAACAGGATGACGAACCTGTCATTGTCGAGCTTAAAACAGGCTTTACGCTTTCCCTTTTTCATCAAGCGATCAACCGCCAATCAATGACAGATAAAGTCTATATTGCTGTGCCGCATAAATCAGGCAAAGCCGCATTTACGGCGCTGCGCAAAAATAAAATGCTCTGCCGTCGTCTCAGGCTCGGTTTAATAACGGTGAGACTTTCTGATAGCCGCGTTGTCGTTCATTGCCAGCCAGCCCCTTTTACGCCGCGTAAAATTAAAGCGCGTAAAACCAGGCTTCTCTCTGAATTTGAAAGCCGCCACGGCGACCCCAATGAAGGGGGGATGACATCAATGGGTATGATGACATCTTATCGTCAAGGGGCGCTGCGCTGCGCGAAGGTGTTATATGATGAGGGGACGTGCAAAGCGTCTTATGTTGCTAAGATGGCAGGATTTGAAAAAGCCCGAAACCTCATGGCGGCCAATCATTACGGGTGGTTTGAAAAAATCGACCGCGGTATTTACGGCCTTAGCCCCTCAGGAGCTAAAGCTTTGGAAGACCACGCTGAGGCTGTTGCTTCTATGATGTAATTACGACATTTGTCGGTTTTATGTCTTTTTTGTAACTTTTCAAAACGACATTTGTCGTTTATGAAATTTCACGTGATGAAAAAGAAAAAACCTTCGGCGGCTGAAACTGCGATCTTAAATGTTTTATGGGATCGCCAGCCTTGCAGCGTCAAAACCGTACACGAAATTCTGAGTGCGACCAAAGATGTTGGATATACAACAACCCTAAAGCAAATGCAGCGCCTCTATGAAAAGGGTATGGTGCTTCGCGAACGCGGAGAAGGGAAGTCCTATAATTACCGCGCGGCTGTGGCTGAGAGCGAAACAAAAACAGACCTCTTTGATCGTTTTGTTGAGACGACGTTTGGCAATTCTGTGTCCGATTTAGTCATGCACGCACTCGGGAATGAAAAAACATCAGACGCTGAAATTGAAGAAATTAAAAAATTTATCGCAAAGTTGGAACGCGAATAAAGATAATAGGGGAGATAATTATGGGGCCAAATATGACGCATTTACTTGATAGTTTGGGATGGGCGCTTCTCCATAGCTTATGGCAAGGAGGCCTTGCTTTCATTGCTGTCGTTCTTATTCGGGTTATACTGAAAAACAGCACGCCTAATTTTCGTTATATCGCCCAGTTTTCGGTTCTCCTCGCTTGTTTCGCAGCTTTTCTGGCTACCTTCGGACTTTATTTAAAGGCTGGTCTGCCGATGAGCGGGGAGGCCACTTTCCAATCAGGAGGGGCTTTGGCAGTTGACTATACACCTATGCCTTTAATAGCTACAGTCTCAGGCGGACTATCAACCGTTCACACAAATTTCTTACAAAATATATCTGGTATAATACCGGTCCTCGCTATTTTTTGGTGTCTGGGTTTTTCTATTATGGCCTTAAGATATCTGGGCGCCTTCATGTTAACGCAACGCCTGCGTCGGTACGGCCTGACAGAACCCTCTATTTTATGGCGAAACCGGTTTCGCACCCTTGTTTTAAATGCGGGACTATCAGCGAATATCCGTCTTCATATTTCAGAATATGTGAGCGGCCCTGTCGCGCTTGGGTTTTTCAAACCCGTTGTTCTTGTTCCCATTGGGTTTTTAACTGGCCTGCCGCAAGACCAAGTGGAAGCTATCTTGTTGCATGAAATTGCGCATATCCGGCGTTATGATTATATCATGAATCTTATTCAAATAGCGATTAAGACGGTTTTCTTCTTTCATCCAGCAATTCATTATATTTCGCGCAAAATTGATATCGATCGGGAGCAAGCCTGTGATGATTTGGCTGTTGCGCAAGGCCGTAACCCAAGGGCTCTTGCGAAAGGCTTGGCGGCTCTTCGCTTGCAATCATGCCAGCATGGATTGGCTTTAAATGCGGCTGGAGATAATAAAGGAGAACACGCACCTTTGCTCGACAGGTTAACTCGGCTTGCAGGGCAGGCAGAGAGCCCGCGCCGCTCTGAACATATGATAATGTCCGCTCTGACGGCTGTCCTTATCGGCTCGGTTTATATCACGACAACAGCAACAGCAAACGCACATCCGAAAAACACGTCTAAGGTTGCTAGCCCAGCTGATATAGCTGCCGAAAATTTTAAATTTAAGTCTACGCGCATAAATGGTCATGATGTCGTTTTAAAAATATCCGAGGATGGCCGCCGTTGGATCAATGTTGATAATAAGTGGCATGATGTTGATGAAAACCCATCTATCGTTAACAGGGTTCAGCATGATTATCCGGTTGTGCCCCTAGCCCCGAGATTTGATAATCTCGATTTAGCAGGCGGCCTTGATCAGAAAAATTTTGATAAACTAATCAGTAAGGAGGCTAATCGATGGGCTCAGTTCAATGTTGATGTGGCCTATTTTGAACGTAGCCTTGAAAACCTTGCTGAGAAGGGCCGGATGACGGATTCTCTTATTGAACATTATGAAGATAAAGCCGACCGATTAATGGATAAAGCTGAAGCCCGATTTGAACGCCGATTAGATCAAATTGAATCTATGTTTGAACGCCAGATTGAAGCTGATATGCGTAAAAAAGAAGCTAAAGAGCACCAGCTTGAGGTCAAGCAACGCCAAGCTGAAGCGCAGCAGCCTCAGATAGACGCCCGCCAACGTCAATTAGAACTACAGAGGGAAGGGATGCAGCGCGTAGAAGACTCCAAAGTAAGGGCGCAGGAACAGCGAAACCGCGCGCGTGAGCTTGCCCATGAAACCAAAACACATGCGAAATATAATGAACTGCGAAGCAAACTTTATGCCCAGCTGTTAGATGACGGGATGATAAAATCGACACGTAGTAAAGTTACTATGCGGTATGAAAACGAAACTTGGACCGCGAATGGCAAAGCCGTACCGTTCCAGACAGAAAACAAATATTGCGGTATTTTTTCGGATATGGGGATTAATAAATCTCATTTAACGAAAATAGATATCAGGCCTAATTCAACGCATATTATGACGAGGTCGCAGGATGGGAAAAAAACACATAACATCACACATGGTCAATTTAATCACAGTTACAATAAAACGCATCTGGATTATGCTAAAGCCGAAGACCCTATCCCTCCGGTCGCGCCGGTTCCTCCTATTGTGCCTGCCGCGCCAGAGTTACCAGCGCCCACATTCATCGTGCCCACACCAAGTCCCAAGATAACAGCGCGTTATGGGATGAAGGCCTCCATATGGCCTCAAGCCCATCAAGGAATAGACTTGAAGGCTGATAAGGGCGCGCCCGTTTATGCCAGTACAGATGGTATTGTGAGCCTTACGACAACGCATCCGTCTTGGGGCAACCGGATTACGCTTAAACATAATAATGGCTATCAAACATTATACGGACACTTAAACAGCTTTAACGTCAAAACAGGCGAAACCGTGAAGGCTGGACAAGTGATAGGAACGGTTGGTTCAACTGGACGATCGACAGGCCCGCATTTACATTTTGAAATCAGAAAAGACGGACAAACGATAAACCCAGAGTCTTACATATTCTAGACTTCTCAACACTTAAAGCTCTCTAAAAAGAATATTCACATGCTTAATTTAAAAAAACCGCTATTGGCGGTAACGCTAGGACTCACCCTAATATCTGCTGAAGTGATGGCTCAAACCAAACAAAACTTCGAAGCAGACTTTTTTGAACAGTTTGCGCCCCGAACGGCTTTGGATATGGTTAGCCGTGTTCCAGGGTTTCAGTTAGATAGCAGTGATTTTAAACGCGGGCTCGGTCAAGGCGGGGCTAATGTGCTTATTAATGGTGAACGCGTTACAGGTAAAACAGATGTTGGCAGTCAGTTAAATCGCATTGTTGCGGCCAATGTTACGCGCATAGAAATTTTAGATGGGGCCGCGTTGGACATCCCTGGCCTCTCGGGACAAGTTGCTAATATTGTAACTAAAAATAGCGGTATATCCGGAACATGGTCATGGGCGCCTGAATTTAGAGAGAACCAAGTTGGAAATTTAACCCATATACATTTCACAATTTCAGGCGAACGAGGCAATCTCTCCTATGCGGTTGAACTCAGAAACGAATCTCAACGCAACGGTCATGAAGGTCGTGAAACATTGACATTCGCTGATGGAACTCTCTTTGAACTCCGAGATGAGATTGCGAGGTTTTATGCTGATAATCCTGGGGCAATTTGGGATTTAACATGGAAGCCATTGCCCAACCATGTCGGGAATTTAAATCTGGAATATAATCAATTTAATTTTAATGGGGCAGAACTGTCTGATCGTCGAGCTATAACGGTTGATGGCAATGACCTACAAACTCAGTTTTCCAATGCAGAGGATGAATGGAACGCACAAATCGGGGCTGATTATGAATTTCCTCTGGGCGCAGGAAAATTTAAAACGATCGGATTTTACCGTATGGAACATTCGCCGACGATTAATCGATTTGATGTCTTTGAATTGACAGGGGTTCAATCAAGCGGCTCTCGGTTTTTTCGCGTTGCAGATGAAGGAGAAGCCATTGCGAGAACGGAATATAGTTGGTCGCCCTCCGAAGGCCGGGACTGGCAACTTGGCGTCGAAGGGGCGTTTAATTTTCTAGATATTGAGTCTGATCTTTTAGTTTTCGACGGAGACGCTTTTGTCGAAGAAGCTCTGGACGGTGCCACGTCCAGAGTTGAGGAACAGCGCGTGGAAGCCACATTAACCCATAGCCGCGCGCTGTCCTCTCGCTTTGATGTTCAAACGTCGATTGGGGCTGAATATTCCGAAATCTCGCAAACGGGCGGATTAGCTCGGAGTTTTTTTCGGCCAAAAGGCTTTGTAGCAGCCACATATAAACCGACAGAAAATTTATCCATCAGAACAAAAGTCGAGCGTGAGGTCGGACAACTTAGTTTTTTCGATTTTATCTCATCTGTTGATATTCAAAATGACTTGGGCTCGACAGGAAACATTAATCTAGTTCCAGACCAGAGCTGGCTAGGTTCTATCGAATTTGATCGTGATTTTGGTAACGGAAATACATTTAAAATCAAATTTTACGGTGCTTTAATTTCTGATCTTGTTGACCGTATTCCGATTGGTTTGGATGGTGATGCTGTAGGGAATATAGACAAGGCTCAGCGTTATGGGTTTGATATCGACGCAACGCTCAAAGGTGATAAATGGGGATGGAAAGGCACGCAATTAGATCTCGAATTTGATCTCAGGGATTCTGACGTTACCGACCCTCTTACATCTATCGGGCGTCGTCTTAACAATGACAAAACTTCATTTTGGAGAGCCAGCTTTCGCCATGATATCCCAGATACGGATTGGGCTTATGGGATTTCTGCGGAGCAATTTGTTGCCTCTCCTACCTTTCGGTTGAATACGATAAACGATTTTGATTTCAATGGGCCGTGGGGGTCAGCTTTTATTGAACATAAAGATGTTCTGGGTATGAAGGTCGTTGTTAGCCTCAGAAACCTTTTTGACGGGACGGATGATTTTAAGCGTCAATTTTTTACGGACCGTAGAGACCAAGGCGTTTTGGGTTTTACAGAATCTAGATCGCGTTCATTTGGCCGATTTGTCAATATAGAATTTAGTGGGACTTTTTAAAGCAATTGGCCTGCCATAAAAAAGGCCCCCGTGAGGAGGCCTTTTTGTTTGTTTTTGTAAAAGGACTTATTTTTCCATTTCGACGCAATGTGGGTAAGGAATTGTAATACCGCCTTTGTCGAACGCTTCTTTGACGTTTTTAATTAAATCAAAACGGACATCCCAATAATCTTCTGGCTTACACCAAACACGCATTTGGATATCAACTGAGCTATCATTTAGCGTAACAACTTTGGCCCATGGGTCTTCGAGTAGGCGGTTATCTTTGGACGCCGTTGTTTTGATGATGTCCATCGCCTTATCCATGTCGTCGCCATAATCGATACCAAAATCAACATCGACGCGACGTTTGCCCAGTGAGGTCAGGTTTTTAATGGTTGAACCACGAACTTCGCCATTGGCGATCATGACTTTGATATTATCAAGCGTGCGCAAGGTTGTTGTGAAGATGTTCAAATCATCAACGGTGCCTTCTTGGCCTGCAAGTTCGACGTAATCGCCGACATCGTAAGGGCGTGTTACCAATAAGAGTAAGCCTGCGGCGACATTGGCCATAGACCCTTCAAGCGCAAGGCCAATCGCTAAAGTCGCGGCAGCAAAAATACTCATAATGGCGGCAACTTTGACGCCGAGGAAACCCACGGCGGCTAATATTGTGCCTAGCATAATAACGGCTTTCGCCGCGCTAGCGGCAAGACTGCCAAGCGTTTGGTCAACCTTCGGATTATTCGCCGCTTGCGAGCTAATGAATTTATGAACGCGCTTGGCAATGTAAGAGCCAATCATGAAGATGATTAAAGCAATGACTATTTTAACAAGTAGGCCAGGGCCCTTATCAAAAACAAAGCTTTGTATACCCGCCAAGGAAAAATCAAAATTCGTTATAGCGGTTTCAGCCGCATCTGCGGTGGTTGTTGCGTCTTGAGCCATCTTATTTCGCTTTCTTCTTAGGCATGCTGGGCATAACTATACAATGTTCATAAGGGATATCGATTCCGGCTTTATCGAGAGCCTTTTTGATACGGTAGGAAATATCTGCTTTTATAGGACGATAGTCATTGGCATCACACCATAAGCGCAGCTGAATATTAACGGCTGAATCTCCGAGTTCGGTAACTTTCGCCCAAGGCCCTTCTGGTGTGTTTTTAATACGATCATCCCTGTCAGCGGCCGATTTAATCACCTCAATAGCCGTATCAAGGTCGGCATCATAGCCTACGCCAAAATCCATATCCAAACGCAGATCGCCAAACCCATTATAATTTTTAATCTGATTGCCAAAGGCTGCGCCATTTCCAACCATTACTTCCACATTATCAACTGTCGTTATAGTCGTTGAGAATAAATCAAGACTTTTAACTTGGCCGCGCTCGCCGTTAATTTCAACTTCATCGCCAACAACATAAGGGCGGAAGAAAGCGAGCATAACGCCAGAGGCCATATCGCCCAATGAGCCTTTCAGGGCGAAGCCTAAGGCGACAACCATGGCGCCAATAATAGTCGCCACAAATCCAAGCGGTATGCCCATCGCAGATAAGGAGGCGATCATTACAGCAAAGAACCCTGCGAAGAGAACAACAGAGCCGAAGAACTTGGCAAGCGTCAAATCGATATTGGGAATTTTTTGAGACGCCGAGACAGTTGTACCTGATAATTTGCGGACAATCATGCGCCCGACAATCCAGATTACAATCGCAAGTAATAATTTTGGTCCGAAGCTAATTGCCCAAGCAATGATTGCAGGCATTTTATCATTCAGAATGCTGGAAATATCCATAACTCCCCCCGAGTAAAAATGTAAGGATTTGTTAACGTCTCATGCGAAAATTTCAAGGGATTTTTGAGAGATACATAGTCTAAAATACAGTTACTCAAAACTAGGCGAGATGTAAGATTTAATAGGGCATTCCGTCTTTGTGATATTTTTGACGAATTGGTGTGCCATTGGCGGGTAAATCCAAATCGACATCTGGATAGCGGCAATGATCCTTTTCAGGATTTCGCGTGCCTATAACTAAAAATGTGACGTCATGCTGTGTTTCGTTGATAAGGTGATGTCCGTTGCCGTCCCCCGCGGGATGCGCGCAGCTATCACCGGGCCTTAAGGGTATTTCGCCGTCATCATCAATCAAGGTTGGCTTCCCGGAGAGGATATAGACAAATTCATCTTCCGCACTGTGATGGTGGCGTTGCGAGGCCCAACATCCAGGCGGCAAGGTCACATGATTAACGTCAAATTGGGTGAGACCGCCGGCATTGCTGAGGCGGCGGCTCACACGGGTCTTGCATGGCTCATCCAATGGCTGCGGATAAGTTGTGCCGATTATGACGTCTATGTTTTTAGGATTAATTTTAGGCATCACGAGGTCTCCACTTGCATATCGGTCTCATCCCCGCTTTAACCTAGCGCGATGAAAAAGACACCACATATCGACCCCGTTGAATTTGCTAGCGCGCTGATTAAGCGGCCTTCGGTGACGCCCGCTGATGCTGGCGCGCTGGATACATTGCAGAGCGGCCTCGAAAGCTTGGGCTTTGTCTGCACGCGTTATCCTTTCGGAGAGGGTGAGGCCCGTGTTGATAACCTCTATGCCCGTTTGGGAAGAGATGCCCCCAATTTTTGTTTTGCAGGTCACACCGATGTTGTCCCTGCAGGCGATGAGAGCAAATGGAGCCAAGACCCTTTTGCTGGCGATATAAAAGACGGGCAATTATTAGGACGCGGGGCGGCAGATATGAAAGGCGCGATTGCTGCTTTTGTCGGGGCGGCCTCGGAATTGCTCTCCAGCGGATGGATACCAAAAGGGTCCATTAGCTTCCTCATTACGGGTGACGAAGAAGGCCCGGCCATTAATGGGACTAAGAAATTACTCGTTGCAATTGATGAAGCAGGTGAGGTGATAGATCATTGCCTTGTGGGCGAGCCAACCAATCCCAACCAAATGGGCGAGATGGTCAAGAACGGACGGCGCGGCTCTTTTAACGCAGACATTACGGTGACGGGCAAGCAAGGTCATGTCGCCTATCCGCATTTGGGGATTAATCCTGTGCCGATTCTTTTAGGAATATTGAATAAACTACAAGCGCGGCATCTCGATGATGGCTCAGAATTTTTCCAGCCCTCTAATCTAGAAATAACCACGGTAGATGTTGGCAATCCCACTGAGAATATGATCCCCGAAACGGCCAAGGCGCGCTTTAATGTTCGTTTTAATGTCGAACATTCTGGCGCGGCATTAACAGAGTGGCTTGAAGGTATTTTGGCAGAGGCGCGGCAAGATTTTGACGGAACAGTTGAAGCCGAAATTCGTATTTCTGGAGAGAGCTTCCTTACCCCGCCAGGCAAGCTCACCGATATCCTTCAAGATGCTGCCGAGAGAGTCTTAGGACGTCGGCCAGAGCTTTCTACATCGGGCGGCACATCCGATGCGCGCTTTATTACAAATTATGCGTCCGTCGCTGAATTTGGCTTGGTTGGCGCGACGATGCACCAAGTCAATGAGCGCGTTGATGTGGCCGATATTCAAACGCTGACGGCTATATATAAAGATGTATTGCAAAGCTATTTTGATTAGATGAATCCGATTGCTTCACTTTTTGGCAGTTTAAAAGCCTTAGCGGGCCGCGAGGATTGGACGGATCATTTTGATCTCTCTCGCGCAGGTTTGCAGGTATCTTTTATGGCTCTTGCTCTTAGCTTACCTGCGTTTTATCTCATGGCGCATGCCGTTCAAATCGAACGCGCGGCGCGCTTTGGCGAAGATGCGGCTATTCCGTTAGCTCCCTTTGCTATCATCCTCGCGCTCTACTTGCTGACCTTTTCGGCCTGCGCTTATATGTTCACCATGATTTTTGATAAACAAGACCGGTTTCGCCCATGGGTCATTACGCGCCATTGGACCATATTCTGGCTCGCCCTCATAACCGCCGCCTTATACGGTTTATATCTCTTGGGTGTGCTACCTTTTGGATTGGTCAATTACATGTCAATGGCCGCATTTTTAGGCATTTTGTTAATCGATATCCGCCTTGGCCAAACCATAGTTCCCTTCAAAATGGGTAAAGCCATTTTAATCGCTTGCGCGATTAACGCGATGGGCTTGATCGTTGTTCTGCTGGGGTTTGAGCAGATACTGTAAGATTCTATAAATTCAAATGTAGGAACTGGCTGAACTCATTCGCTTCATAATTCCCAAAGGCCTCGCCATATTCGAACCCATATTTGAGGTATAATTTTAAAGCTGGGTCAAAGGCAGGGCCGCGACCTGTCTCCAAAGAGAGTTTTGAATATCCTCGTGCTTTCGCCTCCCTTAAAATATGCTCTAATATATAGGCGGCGACGCCCTTGCGTAAGTGACCTGAATGGGTGCGCATGGATTTAATTTCGCCTTGTGTTTTGGACAGCTCTTTAAGTGCGCCGCAGCCGAGGATGTCGCCTCCATATCGCGCTGACCAGAAACTCATGCTAGGGTGCTTTAATCCTGACACATCCAAAGCATGTACATGTTCTGGCGGAGAGGTTGCGTGCATCCCGTCCAGATGAGCTTGCAATAAGGCTAAGACTTGTGGGTGGTCGATGTCACCTAAGATGAGCTTCATTTATGCGTGAATCTCAACATCATTCACGCCGATAATAAATTCGAGTAAATTAAGCTCATCTTCATATTCACGCGCATCATCTTCAATGGCTCTAAGGCGGTCTTTGCGGGAGCTAAATTGATTTTCATTGCGGGTATCTGTCTCATGAATTCCATCATAGATGACAGGGGTTATATCCAAGACATTGGCTTTAAACCAATTTGCCAAATCATTTAACTCTTGAACGTGCATAATATTACCCTTGCTGTCCGTTTAACTCAGATTAAGGCCGTAATGTGGCACACTTCAAATATAACGCTGAAATTCTACTGGCCGTCTTTATAAGCCACGCTCACCAAATAGAGTCCTTCAGAGGGGGCGACGGGGCCGCATTCTTGGCGGTCTTTGGACTCTAAAACCTCGCGCATATCGGCGCTATTCCATTTTCCCATCCCGACTTCGGCAAGACTGCCAACCATAGAGCGAACTTGTTTATGCAGGAAACTGCGGGCTTTGAAAAGACAATGGATTTCCGCGCCCGCCCGTAAAATGGTTATCTCATCAACAGTTTTAACGGGGGATTTGGCTTGGCACTGCGTATCGCGAAAGGCGGAGAAGTCATGCTTGCCGATAAGGACTTTCGCCGCGTGATGCATGGCGTCCGCGTCGAGCTTAACGGGAATGCGCCAGACCCGTCCTTTATCTAATGAGAGTTTCATGCGGCGATCTATGATGCGGTAAAGATAACGCCGCTCAGTCGCGTCAAAACGGGCATGCCAGTCCTCAGCCATGATTTCAGTAGATAGGACTGTCACGGGGTCGCGGGCCATATGAAAATTCATCGCGTCGCGCAGTTTATCAGGGCGAATCTCTTTATCCAAATCCATATGAGCAACTTGGCCAAGGGCGTGAACGCCGCTATCTGTACGCCCAGAGCCATAAACCTCAACAGGTTGATTTTTATTGAGCTTCGAACCTGCCGCCTCGAGCACGCCTTGAACGGACGGGCCATGATCTTGCCATTGCCAGCCCATATAGGGCGCGCCGTCATATTCTATGGTCAGCTTATAGCGCGGCATTACAGATAAGCCTGTGGGAAGGTGAGCGTGCCCGATGTGGGCGCATTAGGATTGAGCTTTAATCCCATAAAGGCGGGGCGGGGCCAAGGCGATTTATATTGCGCGCCAAGCTCTGATGAAAACCCGAACCGAGGATAATATTCCGTATGCCCCAAAAGAAATATAATCTGATGTTTTGCCGGCTTGCATTTTTTAAGCCCGCTATGGATAAGACCTCCGCCATAACCTTGGCGTTGATACTGGGGTAAAATGGATAAGGGACCAAGGCCTGCCGTGATTAAATCACCGTTGAGCCAGACTTTATAAAACATCAAATGCCCAATAATATCACCGTTTTTGAGCAGGACTTGAGACCATAACGCGTCGCCTGTTTTGCGCAGTTCGCGAATAATCTGGCTTTGGGCGGTTTCTTTAAAGGCGAGATCGTTGACGCGGTCTATGGCGGCGTAATCAACCTCGGTTTCATCGCGGATTGTTATGGTGCTCATGTTAATTGCGTACCCTGAGGGGTGGGCGTGCCGCGCAGGAAATCTTCCGCGCTCATTTTGGGTTTTCCAGCAGGCTGAACTTCGAGCAGCCGGATGGCGTCAAGCGCGCAGGCAATTAGCAAATTATTATCAAGCGCCGTACCAAGAGCTTGGCCGTGCGTATCGTCGATTTCGAGATATTCGCAGAGGTGAACTTTGACCCGTTTGCCGCTGATTTCACACCACGCGCCAGGGAAGGGGGCCAAGCCGCGAATATGGCAATCCAGTTTTTCCGCTGACTGGTTCCAATCAATACGGGCTTCGGCCTTATCAATTTTATGCGCGTAACTTGGCAGCCCATCTTGGGGCGTAGGTTTTAATGCGCCGCGCTCCAGCCCGCCTAAGACTCGCGGCCAAAGGCCCGCCCCTATGCGTGAGAGCCGCTCAAACAAGCTTCCAGCCGTATCGGTTTTACGAATATCAACGGTTTCAGAGAGGAGGATATCGCCTGTATCCAGCCCCGTATCCATTTGCTGAATTTGTACCCCTGTCTGCGCGTCTCCCGCCATAATTGCGCGCTGCACGGGCGCCGCCCCGCGCCATTTCGGGAGCAGAGAGGCATGCAGATTAAGACATCCATATTTAGGCGCGGCGAGCGCGCGTTTAGGCAGGATTTGTCCATAGGCCACCACACAGGCGACATCGGCGCCAAGAGCCTCTAGCGCATCAATGGTTTTGGGTTTTCGAAAACTCTCAGGCGTTTCAACGGGAATGCCCATGATATCTGCAAATTGATGGACGGGTGATTTCGTCAGTTTCTTGCCACGGCCTGCGGGACGGGGCGGCTGGGTATAAACCCGCACAACATTATAACCGCTGGATAAAAGCTCAGCGAGAGAGGGGACTGCAAAGTCTGGTGTGCCCATAAAGACGACAGAGAGCGTCATTTTTTAAAGACTGATTTACATTCAGTAAGATCACAGTGATTGCAGCGTTCAAATTCTGCAACAGGGACTTCATGTGGTGCACAGAATTCCATTTTATCGACAGGTAATAAGAAATTTGTAGCAATTCCTGAAGTTAAAAAAAATACCAGAAGAATGACAATATTGATTTTTGAAATCTTTATGAAACGCATTACACTGCCGCTTTCAACTTCTCGGCTTTGACGACTTTTTTGACGGCGCGATCACGTTTGAGGCGTGAGAGATAATCAATAAAGACAACGCCTTTCAAATGGTCCATTTCATGCTGAATACAAACGGCATAAAGCCCTTCGGCCCATTCGGTCACGCGCTCGCCATTATAATCGAGATAGGTCAGTTTAACGCGCTCTGGTCTGTCGATATCTTCAAAGACATCGGGAACAGATAGACAGCCTTCATTATAGGGCTTCAGCTCCTTAACATTCTCAAGAATTTCAGGATTCACAAAATATCGCGGCGCGGCTTTTTCTTCGCCTTTGGCTAAATCCATGACAATGACATTAAGCGGGACGCCGATTTGAATGGCGGCGAGGCCAATACCGGGCGCGGCATACATGGTGGCGAGCATATCATCCATAAGCGCGCGAGTTTCGTCCGTCACTTTATCGACGGGCTGTGATACCTTTTTAAGGATCGGATTGGGTACCGTTAGGATAGGTCTTATAGCCATAGCGTTTAAGTAAGAGCGCCGCCCCTTATGGTCAAGGGGAACTAATCGCTTAGGGTTTGGGAACAGCCTTTTTAGCCTCTTCGGGCAAGACATCGTCCATGGCCTCGGCCAGACCCATCATGGTTTCAAGCATGCCGCCCATCGCCTTTTCATCTGAAAAGGTGCCGAGCATGACTTCGAAGGCTTTATTAAAGTCTGGCATGCCGTCGGCGCCTTTTTTAAAGACATCTTCGGCGTCCATACGTTTGGAAAAGGCTTTGGCTGAGCTCTCCATCTGATCTTTGAACTTTTCGTCCTTCATGACCTTCATCATGCCGCCCATCAGCGCGTTCATATCCGGCATTTGCTCGAGCGCTTGGTTAATTTCAGCTTGTGAAGGTAGTTGGGGCTTGGTGATTTTGGCCGAGGGTTGTGGCGCCTCAACGGGGTCGGGATGGGCGAATGCCGTCGAGGACAGGCCAAGAGCGGCTGCAGATAAGATGAACGTACGAAACATAAGAAGCCTTTCGAGCGTTAATATTAACCCTGTTTAGCAAATCCAAGATGAACGTAACCGGAATGTGACATTACAGTTTTGAAAGAGAGAGTAGGTGGAGGGAAAAAATAAGAATTAGAGTATCCCAACTCCTTCCCTCCTGCGCCCCGAAATGATGTAAGTGAAATTGTGGCGGTCCTGTGTGACGCGCGTCACGTTTAAACTATTTTTTGACAGAATTTTCACAAAGCCTTAAGGGCGCGATATGACAAAGCGCGACCTCAAAGCCGATAAATGGGTATGTATTGCCGCCATTGCAGGCGCTTTTGGCGTAAAAGGTGAGGTTAAACTCAAATCTTTCACAGATAAGCCTGAGGACTGCGTTAAATATGGGCCTTTATATGATGAAGCGGGCCGGCTTGTCTTAACGCCGAAAACACACCGTATGGTGAAAAAGGCGGTTGCAGTTAAGGCCGATGAAATAAAGACGCGGGAGGCGGCTGAAGCGCTTAAATCAACTAAACTTTATGTTCGGCGTTCAGCCCTGCCGGAGCCTGACGAGGATGAATTTTACTTTACAGATTTAGTTGGATTGGATGTTAAAACAACGGATGGTAAACGCATGGGCAAAGTCATAGCTGTTCATGAATTTGGGGCCGGGGACATGCTCGAAATCAAGCCCAAAGATGTGGCCAGTTTCTATCACCCCTTTACAAAGCTTGCCGTGCCTAAGGTGGATATCTCAGCTGGACGTATAATTATCGAAATCGTTGACGCCGATTAATCTTTTTCATTATCGCCAAAAGTGTAACGAAATTTGCACTTATTTCTGCCAAAATAACATGGTGTCAACACTTGTCTGTCTATAGCAAGGCATTAAAGACACACAGGAAATAGGCTAAGGGCAAACTCTATGTGCGGAATTATTGGAATAGTTGGGACAAGCACCGTTACTGACCGTTTGGTCGACGGATTAAAACGTCTCGAATATCGCGGCTATGATAGTTCTGGGGTGGCTGTTTTGGATAATGGAAAATTGGTGCGTCAGCGGGCTGAAGGTAAAATCAAAGGTCTTGAAGCTAAACTTGTCTCAGACCACGTTGATGGTCAGGTTGGAATAGCGCATACGCGCTGGGCGACCCATGGCGTGCCCAATGAAACAAATGCCCATCCACATTTCTCTGGCCGTGTTGGCGTGGTTCATAACGGCATTATCGAAAACTTTCTTGATATTCGCAAAGATCTCAAACATCGCGATTTTCGCACAGAGACGGATACAGAGGTTGTTTCGCATTTGGTGGATGAAGCACTCGGAAAAGGCCTCTCACCAAAAGAGGCGTTTTCGCAAAGCCTCAAGAAACTCAAAGGGGCCTATGCCTTTGGCGTCATTATTGATGACCACCCAGATCATATTTATTGCGCGCGTGCGGGTTCGCCTTTGGCCTTGGGCATCGGCGAGGATGAAATGTACCTAGGCTCAGATGCGATGGCGCTCGCGCAACTGACATCCAAGCTGATCTATCTTGAAGAAGGTGATTGGGCGGTCATGACGCCGACAAGTTACGAAATTTATGATGTGAATGATAACAAAGTTGAACGCGACATTACGGTTTTGACGGGCGGTCCTGCCATGGCAGAGAAGGGGAATTATCGTCACTTCATGCTCAAAGAAATTTACGAACAGCCGGAAACAATCGGACGGACGCTCAGTAATTATATCGATGAATATCGCTTAGGCGCCAATGTTCCGGCAGAGCTTGACTTTTCCCAATTTGACCGCGTTATTATTATTGCCTGCGGCACAGCCTGTTACGCTGGCATGGTGGCTAAATATTGGTTTGAACAGGTGGCTGGCCTCGCCGTTGACGTAGATATTGCCTCTGAATTTAGATACCGCAAGCCTGTCTTATCGCCTAAATCTCTCTTCATAGCGGTCTCTCAATCGGGCGAAACAGCGGACACGCTCGCCGCGCTACGCTATTGTAAAGAGGCCGGTGTTAAAACAGCGGCTCTGGTCAATGTCATGACATCAACTATGGCCCGCGAAGCCGATATTGCTTTGCCGATTAATGCGGGCCCTGAGATCGGCGTCGCTTCGACGAAAGCGTTCACATCGCAATTAACAGCCTTGGCCTCACTGGCTTTGGCGGCGGGCACAGCCAGAGGCGTTATATCGGATGAGGATAAAGAGCGTATGGCCACGGCTCTGATCAAAACGCCGCGCCATGTGAAACAGGCTTTGCGACTTGATGAGTCCATCGAAGCTATGTCGTTTGACTTTTCAAAATCCAAAAGCGCCTTTTATTTAGGCCGCGGTAGCCAAGTGCCAATCGCCTTTGAAGGCGCGCTAAAGCTCAAAGAAATTTCTTATATCCACGCAGAAGGCTATGCGGCGGGTGAACTTAAACATGGCCCCATAGCTTTGATCGAAGACGGTACGCCCGTTATTGTCCTCGCGCCTTTTGATCGTTTATTTGAAAAAACGATCTCGAATCTTCAAGAAGTCGCCTCTCGCGGCGCGCATATTATTCTCATCACCGATGAAGAAGGGGCTTCACATGCCGCATCTATGGCGGATAATATGATTGTTCTGCCAACCTCTGATAGCTTTGTGGCGCCGATCATTACAACCATAGCTATTCAGCTCTTAGCTTATCATACGGCTGTGCATCTGGGCACTGATGTGGATCAACCTCGAAACTTAGCTAAATCGGTAACGGTTGAATAATCTATTTATGCTAAACGGTGTTTATGAAAAAACTTCGTAAAGCCGTTCTCCCTGTCGCTGGATTTGGAACCCGGGTTCTCCCGGCCACTAAAACCATACCTAAAGAAATGCTGCCTGTCGTTGACCGGCCAGCCTTGCAATATGTTGTCGATGAGGCGCGTGAAGCCGGTATCGAGCATTTTGTCTTTGTGACGGGCCGTAATAAAGGCGCTATCGAAGATTATTTCGACCGCGCTTATGAGCTTGAATATAGCCTGCGCGAGAAGGGCAAGACCGCCATTTATGACGCGCTAGACGCGGATACGCCCGAAGCGGGAACAATGAGCTTTGTACGTCAGCAATCGGCCAAAGGCTTAGGCCATGCCATATGGTGCGCGCGTGATGTTATCGGAGATGATCCTTTTGCGATTTTACTCCCTGATGTTTTGGTGAAAGCTAAAAAATCATGTTTGGCTCAAATGGTGGATGCCTATGAAAAGGTTGGTGGCAACATCATTGCTGTTGATGCGGTCCCCGAAGAGCGCGTGAGTAGCTACGGTGTTATCGCGCCAAAGTCCCGCGATGGCCGCTTAATTGAAATGTCAGGCATGGTTGAAAAACCACCCGTCAGTGAAGCGCCCAGCAATCTTAAAATTACGGGCCGTTATATTTTGCAGCCTGAAATTATGGATATATTAAAAACACAGGCGGCTGGCGCGGGCGGAGAAATCCAATTAACTGACGCCATGGCAACTTTGATGGGCCGTCAGAAATTTCATGCCTATGAATATGAGGGGCAAGATTATGATTGCGGCTCAAAACTTGGATATTTTGAAGCCGTTCTCGCCTTCGCCCAAGATCATCCTGAAATAGGCGTAGGTGCCAAAGCGATGATAAAAAGCTTCGCCAATTAAGGTTTGCTGACGTCCTGGGGCAGGACATCAATTTTCATGAACTCAATATCCATGGTTTCCTGATCCCCTTTTTCTCCGGGCCATATGCCCAGATAGTCAACATCAAGATTATTGACAGGCGTTTTGGGGCTAAATTCGAAACTATAATTTTTCCAATCAGGGGTTAAGGGTTTACGTATCCAACCAGAATCCCCGACATCTGCTGTAAAGTAACCCATGTCAAATTGCGTGAGTGGTTTTTTTCGGCCCTGCCGTGCTCGTATTGTGATTATCAGTCTTTGGTTAGCAAAGGCCGTTTCGTATTCAGGGCCAAGGGAGGCAAAAACTCCTGCTGATGCTGGCGCATCTTTGCGAGCAATATTCGCCAGAACCGTAACGTAAGATGCCTGAGACGCTATTGCTCCAGTATATTTGTATGAGGTTCCAGGCGATGCGGTTAAAGTGATAAGGTCCTCATCTTCAACAATAAAGCCATATTCCAATATGCCAGCCGTCGTTAAAACGTCATGATCGGCTTTTGACAGGGCATACCAAATTATGGCGGCGATGAAGGCTATTGCGAGAGGATAAAAATACCGATCTTTCAACATAAGGAGTCTTTAAGCGAGATGTTGCCGACTGTGAAGATAAGTTTACGTAAGGTCGGATAAGTTTTAAGAAGGACTCCGTTCAAGGAGGCATCTATGAATATGAAACGCATTATACTCCCCATAAGTCTTTTGGCGCTGAGCGCGGCAGCCTTTGCCCATCCGCATAAATCCGATGAAGCCAATGAAGAACCACAGGTCCAGCGCGTCTGGCCTTTTTTTGGTGATAAGGTAAAATCCCAAAAAAACGAGTCTGATATCAAATCCGAAAAAGAGACCAAGAAAGTCGTTAGGATTAAACCCAAACCAAATACGGACGATAAAGACAAGACTGATAAATCTTATGGCTCTGGCAATTCTATGGACGCTGAAGAATTTGGCGCCCGCCTTGAAAAGCGGTTTGAACGTCACGCCAAAAATATGGAGCGCAAGTTAGATAACGCAAAATCCAGGCATAAGTTTCTCAAAGAGGACCGTGAGATCGAAACTGTGGAAGACATTCGCGATGCTGCTAAGGCCATTGAAAACCTTTTGGCGGATTCAGGCGTCATTTCAGGACTCGCGGATATGGTTTTAGATCTCGCCGATGACTTCGATATTGAAAGCTCAGAAGATGGCGTATCGCTAAATTTCGAGGGCAAACGCTTGGGTCGATTGAAGGTGGATAAAGACACGGATGAGAGCTTCGATATAGAAGGTTTTGGCCGCAACCTAACCATTGATAAGAAAGTCATTCGTAAAAACGGAAAAACCAAAACGCGTATCATCATCGAAATGGACGGCGATGAAGAGTTTGATATTGACCTAACGCCTAAGCGTTAGGGGTTGAGGAAAGCCAAAACGAATACATTTGTTTACGGCAGATCTTTAGGCTGAGTAGCTTAACGCACTAGGCGCACAACATTTTCACTCTCGTGAAGGTCCTCTTCAATATTCTCGAAGGATTCTAACAAGTCGTTGCCATCTGACGCGAGGTAAAAATCACTCGGCGAAGACGCACAAGTTTCAAGAAGATTGAGTGTTTCTTCATTATAGACTTCAAAGGCTAATGTTATGATTCGGATCCCATCCGCTTTTATACCCTCGCATAGCGCAGTGGTTGTCGCATCGGCTCCCGCACGTCTATCCGCGGATTTAGGCTGACCAATATGATATTGTCCCTTCGTATGGTCTTTACGAAATTTATATTCGCCGCCTCCGATATTAAGAGTGTTAGAGCCATCTGACATAAAGATGAGAACATTGGTGCCATCAGGGTTTTCTTTAGCCTCTTCTAAAGGGGCATTTGGAGACAATGTCCGCCAGCCCCAAGCCAGACCCGATGGTAGGTAAGTTGCCCCATTTGGAATCCAGCTATTAATGTCCGTTTTTAAACTGATATAATCACGGCTCAAAGGGATTAGCTCATTATTGAAAGCTACACCGCAGCGGTCGCCTTCGAAAAAACCGTGAAAACGTCGACCTTCAAAATCAACCTCAGTATGGAACCCATCTTGACGTGAATTTACGCAGCCTTCCCAAGTTTCGGTACTATAATAATCATCAGGTTCAACCGAAGTCGTAGCCAATTCCATCCATGTTTCATCTGCATAAGAGACTGGAAGTCTCACATAGTTTGAGAAAGGCACGAGGCTAACCATCGATTCGTCTGAGGCTTGCTCATCCATTGAGGTTAAAAAATTGGTTGCGGCGATCTTTAAGGCATCCATGCGATCCCCCAGCATTGAGCTCGTCGCGTCTAAGACAAGCGCAACATTATAATTATTGCCGCCGTTCCCCCCGCTGCTACTCCCCGGAAGAGGGACTTCAGAATCGGCAAATAAATCTGATAATTTCGTATTCAAAATCTCCGAAAACATCAAATCTGTTGACTGTGTGAGTTCAACGAGAACATTCCCATCATTGAGTTTGACGGCAACATCAACGTCGGGAACCTTAGAGGATTTCACGAATTTTTCTGAATAATTTTGTAGAACGTTCTGTTCGATTTCACCAGACATTGCAGCGGCTAAGGCTGTCGCATCTGCCACATCTTGCAGCTTGCTTTTTTGCGAGGTCATTAGACTAATGTCAATTGCGGCACCTACACCGATGAGCAGAGCCGTTATTCCCAGGCCAAAATTTATGGCCATGCCGCCGTCAGAACTTTTTAAATATTTACGCGATAAGAGTTTCATTACTAAAATCCCCCAAGTTTTTAGAATTCTCTGCTTCATACAAGGTAAACATTTATATACTGCGAGGGTTTTTAGTTAACGGTTAGTTACTCAATAGTCCGTTCGTTTTTGCCAGGGTGCCAGCTCTGCCTCACGATTATCCGTATAGCTCATTTAAGCCTTTAATGATTGCCCGCGATTTTATAGCCATCTAATATAAGTAGCATCTAGAGATACCGCTTTTGAATAAAAGCAGAATCACGATTTAAAAATCGACTTCACAAATTAATTAAGAAAATCTTTACGTTAACCATAATTCTTAACAAAAAGTTAACGATATTCATTAATGATAAATTAAGATTTTTGAGTGGGAGGACTAATATGTCTATATTTTTAAAGTTAACGGCTGTGGGTGTTTTGACCGGGCTTATACTGGCGCCGAGTGTCATGTTGTCTTCAAACACTAGCACTGAAAACGTTGCGGCTCCGCTTATTACGGCTAGCACATTGCCTGAGAAGGACGCCATTATCCTTGATCAGAATGAAGAAACCGAACAAGCCGTCATTAAAGTTGCAAGCCTTACAATAGGCACAGACAATCCTGGGGAAGAGTCTATTAGCTATGCTAAACTTCTGACGACAGACACAGATGTCCGTCTTACTCAGGCGAAAGATATGGCAACGCATCAACAATTTGACGAAGCCCTGAAAATTTTGAACGGAGTTCGCGCCTCCGAACGCAATGACTACGCTGTGAAACATGTAGAAGCCCTCATATTGTCTTGGGCTGGCAAGCACTCAGCGGCAGAAAAAGAATTTTTCGTCTTGCGCAATCAATATCCCGATAACCCTGAACTTCTGGTCTCCTATGGCTATCTGCAATTATATCAAAATAAAAATAGCTATGCGGAAGATATATTCGCTCAGGTTTTGAAAAAAAATCCTGACTATCAAGATGCCCGAAATGGCTTAAATCTTGTGCGAAAGTTGAATGTAAAATAAAGAACTTTGTTTAAATCAAAAACAGCATAGCGCGGTCATCGGCGCGTTCTGTTAGAGCGGTTTTTAGCGTATCGGTGAGCTCTTTGGTGAACCGGCTTGTTGCGGCTTGGTCCCAGGCTTCGGAAACGGCGCTGATAAGCTCAGGCCGTTGTTTTTCTGCCGCGCGCTTTATACGGCCATCCGTCATGATTTGGCGCGCCAGAATCGGGACATTGGCATTTTTAAACTTTCCTTGCAGAGACTTTCGTCCGTAAAGAAAAATTCCGCCCGCGGTCGCCCCGCCGACAACAAGGCCGATAGGGTTTAAAAATAGCGGAGCAAACAGATTCGCTTTGGCGAGCAAAGCTGAAATGATCAAAGCCGTCACCGTCGTCCCCATAAAGGCAGCATCGGATTCGAGCGTATCAACCTTTGGCGCGGCGATAGAGAGATCTTCGAGGTGGCGGCTAACATGTTGACTATCATCAAGCGAGAGCACCATCGCGGGCAGACCGTGATCGCGGCATAGCGGATCGGTTTCTTTTTCAATATCGCGCTGCAGCTCGGCAAACCAATCATCAATGACGGGCTTTAAGACGGCTGTGGATGTGTCGCTTTGCAGCCAGTCTTTCACGCGCTCTGATAATGCGGCTTCTACCTCATCTAGGCTTTTAATCTTGCCCGACCGCCAATCTTGGAAAACAGGAATTGTACATCCATCTGTCATGGCATCAACTAAGGCCGGGGCGAGCCGACTGCCGAGTGTGTGAGAGGCTTTATGGGCCTTAGCGTAGACCGCGCCGTCTTCAGAAAGGATGTGAGCGACCGCGTCTTGGAAACTGGCATGGAGAAATTCAAAGCGGCCAAGCCAAGATAGGCCGCGCGCAATTGAAAATTCAGGCTCCGCCCCGCGCACGACTTTGGCTTTGGGAAAGGCTTTCTCGGTGGCGGGCAAAATAAGGGGGAGGCGCGAGGCTCCGCCCGTGAGCAAAATAGTATCGGGCGCGCGGCCGCCGAGCTGCTCAATCGTTTCTTTCAGGGCAAAGTTATAGGCGTCTTTCCAGCTATAATTATTCAAGCTTTGAAGCGGGATGCTTAAAATTTTATCGGCGTCGGCTTTATCGATTTTAATTTCGAATAATATACCGCCATTGACGGGTAGCCGCTTTATCATTTCGACGGGTTTGTCCTCGCCCGTGAAATAAGCTTCCTTGGCCTGACGGCACCAATATTCCATGATGGGCCGATAATGCGGATATTTCTTCAGGAGTTTTTCAATATGTTTGCGCGATTTTTGACGCGCCAGATTAAGATTGAAAATTTCAGTATCGAGTAAGCCAGAGCCCAAAACATTATGCCCGACATCTTCAGCTTCGAGATCACGGCTATAGGTAAAGTCCGTTGTCGAAGACCCAATATCAACAATGAGAACAGAGGCCTTGGCGTCTTCTATGGAGAGGTAACCTTGTTCCAAAGCGGTCATTAGGGCCGCGCGGCTTTCGGGGACAATGCGAACGGTCTTTAGCCCTGCGCTTTCGAAAAGCTTTTGATAGGCGGCTTTTGTCTCGTCCTTCCAGCCCGAGGGACACCCGATAATAAAACGGCTCTCTTTGGTCCCACGAATTATGCCGTCTTTCGCGAGGCCCTCAATTAGCGTCTTCGTGAATAGCTTGGTTGGGACTTCGACGTCAGGGCCGCTCATTTTCCGATCTTTAAATTTAACCCAGACTTGCGGCGCGCCAGACATAAAAGATAGATTGACCGCATCTGCTCCGATTTTAACGCCGTCCCGTGTTTTAGCCACTGCTGTGACAAAGCTGCGCTCGCCGCGATATTCCAATATTTCAGGCTCGCGCGTGGTGGCGCCAAAGGCCCGTCCAAGCGCGCTCTCGCCATGCCCGAGGTCAAAGCCGACAAATTCTCCGGCAGATTTATTGGCTGATATCTTATTCATCTGCTTGCCATACCGTTCCGCGCCGTAAAATTTGATCGCCCGCGATAAGAGCCGGCGCGGCCATTTTTGTTTGCGTCTCGCCAAGGGCTGGCAGCACGTCGAAAAGCGATTTCGTTTTCGAAGAGTAGGTGACGAGCTCAACACCTTCACCAGATAGGACAGATTTTAATTCTTGTTTGATGAGGGTGAGGGCAAAATCTCCATCTTTTGCGCCTTCGGCTTCCAGCAGGCTTTGGACAAGGCCCATAAGCCGGGGGTTTTCTCGCCAATGTGTTTCGCTTTGCGGTTCGGCCATGCGGCTTAAAATATGATCGGCTGTTTTAAGCGCGTCAACGAGCTGCGTCACAAAGCCGTTTGTATCTGTCCGAATTTGTGCGGCGGCTTCAAGGCGCCGCCCTGATTGATCTTCAAGGGCAGGGGGACGTTTAATAAAAGGAATTTTATGCAGGACATGACCCCAATCTTTGGGGTCAAAAAACCTAAGGCCCGCTAAAACGGCCGCCCCTAAAATCGTGAGGCCTGAGCCTTGCAGAAACCCAGCTACAGCAAATAAGCCAGCCGCCCCGTAAAAGAGACTTCGCCCTGCCCATTTGCGAACGGGCTTTGGCGCAGTTTCTGACCAAATGACCTCGGCATGGCTCGCGCGGTCTAAAACACCTGCGCCCGCTTTGACCATTTCAATGAGCCATAGCCCTGTTTTTTGCAGCTTTGGATCTTGTGTGGTTTTTGAAAAATTCGCGCCTGTACGATCAAGCGCGCGGCGGGCCTGCCCAACGATTTGCGCGGCGGATAAATCATCCGATAAAGCGTTCTGTAAGACTTGGCGTTCGGGTTCGAATGCACTTGCCAATGAAGGCACAATCGCTGGGAGGTTTTCACTCATATAGATGATGTTGGGCTCTACCCCTACAGAGTCAAGGGCGGGCCTGTGCTAATCTTTTAGGATTAATCCCGTGTTCACAAATGAAGAAGCCGAAGCGTTTCCGCTCCGGCCTTTATTGTTTAAATAGAATTTTAGGGGCTGCGTTGGCGGCGCCTTATTTTTTCTTTTTATCTTCCATCATCATGCGAGTTGCAGGATATGGTGTTGTCATACCGGCCTTGCCTAAGGCTGTCAGCACTTGTTGGGGTGCTGAGTAAAGTACGTCAAAGTAATGAGCTCCATCTGCGAAAGGACGCGCAAGGATTTCTGCCGAACGTTCTGTCAAAGATTCAACTTCAACGAATGGTGCAGGATCAGATTTGATGTGCGGGTGAGCTTCTAAAGTCTTCAGGATCACCTGACGCGCTTTTTCAATATCATCATCATAAGCGATGTTAAACTTCATCTCGACGCCGCGAACAGGGTGGTGAGAGTGATTGATAATCTTTTCACCCCAAATTTTACCATTCGGGATAATGATTTTCTGATTATCAAATGTCTGCATATCAGTTGTGAAGAGTGTGATATCTTCAACATTTCCGAAGTGTCCGCCGCCATCGACAAAATCACCGATTTTATAAGGACGGAAGATCATGAGCATTACGCCAGCCGCAAGGTTTGAGAGAGACCCTTGAAGCGCCAAACCAATGGCAACACCAGCCGCACCAAGCATGGCAACAATAGAGGTTGTTTCAACGCCAAAACGTCCAAGGACAGCCATTAGGACAACCGCCATAATTAACCAGCGGGCAATCGAGCCGAGGAAGTTAAATAGCGTTTCGTCCAAGTGGGGGCTTTTCTTAGCCATGGCAACAATAAGTTTTTTGACTTTTTTGGAAATCCAAGAGCCAATAATAAAGATAATGATGGCCGCGATGACATTCAGGCCCATTGCCAGAAGTCCATCTATCCGATCAGGGCTTAAGAAAGAAGTAAGTTGTTCCATTATGTGCCTCCCAGCAAATATTAACTTAATGTTAACTATGGATTTGAACATGAACACGAGTTGAACGGCGTATTTGCGCCGAGACGCTAACTCACTTAAGCTAAACAAGAAAATATGCGAAAGGGCCCATCATGACGCCAATTTTACCGCTTTCAGGTGTTAAAATTATAGAACTTTCAAACATGGTCACCGCGTCTCTGGCGGCGATGACTTTGGCGGGGCAGGGCGCAGATGTCATTAAAGTAGAGCCCCTTGGAATTGGGGATAAACTTCGTCACTTTGGCAGTCAAAAGGCGGGAATTTCAGGCGTTTTCAATAATTGTAACCGCGGAAAAAAATCTCTGGCGATTAATTTGAAAAATCAAAAGGGAGTTGAGGCCGTGCGGCGTTTGATATTGGAGGCCGACATACTTATTCATAATTACCGGCCAGGCGTTATGACGAAATTAGGCCTTAATAGCGCTAAATTACGAGAGACTAATCCTAAACTTATTGTGTGTTCTTTGACGGGTTTTGGCCGCGAAGGCCCTCTGAAGAACGCCCCGGCTTTTGATCACGTCATCCAAGCTTTGTCGGGTATAACTGGGGCTCAGGGTAAAAACGAAGCCTTTGAATTTATAAATATGCTCGTCTGTGATAAAATAACGGCTTACACAGCAGCGCAAGCTGTGACGGCGGCTTTGGTTGTTCAGGCCCGCACAGGACAGGGCCAACATATTGATATTTCCATGCTCGCGGCGAGCCTTGCATTTATGTGGCCAGACGGCATGATGCATAAAACACTTTTGGCCGAAAACGCTCTTCATCTCGCGCCGATGAAGGATTATTATCAAACCTTCAAAACCAAGGACGGTTTTATCGCCGCCGCGCCATTTGGCGATGAGGCCTGGCAATCTGTCTTCAAAATCGTAAATAGGCCAGACCTTGCGCAGGACCCCCGATTTGAAAGTCTTCAATCTCGCGGAAAACATATTCTGGATTTACTAGATGAATTTGCTGGTATGGAGATTGCTCAGACATGCGAAGAGCTACTTGCGGCCTTGCAAGCTGCTGACGTGCCTTGTGCGCCCTGTTTGAGCGCTGATGAATTGACCGAAAATAATCAAATCAAAGCCATCGGCGCGACAGAAATTCAAGACCACCCACATCTTGGCCCTGTCCATATGCCGACTAATCCGGTTCATTTTATGGGACAAAGACCTGCGGCTCTCGGGCCGTCCCCGCTCTTGGGCGAGCATTCAGAACAAATTTTGAGCGCTTGCGGGTATAATGCGGATGAATTGTCACAAATGCGCCACAATAACATCATTTGAGACTCTTATAGTGTTCATTCATTTACTATTCACCTGAGTTCCGCTTATATAAAATTAAGGTAGCTAGGGGCGTCTTGGAGGCAACGTGTGGATTTAAAAATTTCTGACGATTCGGTGAAATTTAAGGCCGTTAAACGGCTGATTGATCATATCCAAGCCTTACCTGATCGAGATTTTCCGCCCGCGTCAGATCATAATTTTTGTATCGTTAAATCACTCGCGGTCGAAAATGGATTTCGTACATTTAAAGCGCCTGAAGAATTCGCGATATTTAGAGCCATGAGAGACCTCAGAGTTGGGCCTCGTACGGCGCATTATGGCTGGCGTCTTTATAAACGCTATAGAGCAACAGGTGATTGGGACGCGGCGGCCATCAGCTATTAGGCTTTAACGGTTCTCCTTAACGAGGTGACTTTTAACGAGTTGGCTTGAAAAACTCTCTTATTCAGTTCACAGAGCGCCACGATGTGGTCAGCTTGGATAACAGTCTATGAAAGATAACTCCTCTTTGAGTTCTAGGCGCTTGGCGGCATTTGCTGTCAAAGAGGTTGTCGAGAACCGCATTGCCTTGGAACAAGTGTTAGCAGGACAACCCGATTACCGCGCTCTTGAAGCACGGGACAGAGCATTTGTCAGGCTCATTGCGGCGACGACCTTTCGGCGTATGGGCCAGATAGAAGCGGCGTTAAAACCTTTTGTTAAAAAGAAACCGCCCAAACTTGTTTACGCCGCGCTGCAAACAGCCGCCGCTCAAATCCTGTTTTTAGGCACGCCGCCCCATGCCGCTGTCGGTGAAACGGTGGCTATGCTTAAATCCCGGGGGAGCTCTAAAGGTTTTGCGAATATGGCCAATGCCGTTTTGCGCCGCGTCGCCGAGCAGGGGCCAGCTTTATCTGGCGCTCTGCCGCCCAAAGCCAATATTCCAGGGTGGATACGCGGGGGATGGGAGCGCGAATTTGGCCGTCATGCGGGCCGCAAACTCGCCGCGCAGCTCATGCGCGACCCCGTTCTGGATTTGAGCGTTAAATCCGACGCCGTGGGGTGGGCCGAAAAATTAGGCGGACAAGTCATTGGAGCATCGACCGTTAGGCTTGATAAAATCGGGGATGTGACGGCTTTAGACGGGTTCAAAGATGGCGAATGGTGGGCGCAAGATATTGCGGCGAGTTTACCGGCTCAAATTTTAGGAGATGTCAAAGGAAAGCGGGTTTTAGATCTGTGCGCAGCACCTGGCGGAAAATCTATGCAATTGGCCGCCCGAGGCGCGATTGTGACGGCTGTCGATAAATCCGAAGGTCGTTTGGGCCGTGTTATGCAGAATTTAAAGCGGACAAAACTGTCTGTCGATGTGCATTGCGCCGACGCGTTAGAGTTCGAACCAAAGCAAGCAGATTACGATATTGTCCTCCTTGACGCGCCGTGCTCAGCAACAGGGACGTTTCGCCGCCATCCAGACGTACTTTATAATAGGTCACCCAAAGATGTGGCCAATTTAGTGCGCTTGCAAGATAAATTATTGGCCCGCGCAGCTCATTATGTGCGTCCGGGAGGGCAACTATTATATTGCACCTGTTCGCTCCAACCAGAGGAAGGCGCGCCGCGAATCACTAAATTTTTACAGTCTTTGCCAGATTTTCGCCTTATTCCGATTTTAGCTATTTCAGGCTTATCGCTTCCCGAAACAGCATTTTTGGGGGGTTATGTGCGGTCCATACCCTATTTTCTCGACGAAAAAGGGGGGATGGATGGGTTTTTTATCGCTCTGTTAGAGCGCAAAACAGCAAAAGTAAGGCTACGTTAACCTTGTTTTGGTCTAAGTTTTGTGAACGAACAGTTTGATGTTTCAAAATGGGAGGCTCAAGATGAGCACGAACAAAATTTTACTTGGTAGCTTAGTTGCGGCATTTGGCATAACAGGTCTGGCCACTACAGCGGACGCACAATCATCACGTTATGGCGGCAGTAGCAGCTATGGTAATGTTTATAACTATGAAAGTGGCCGCAATTGCGGAAATGCCTGTGCGCCAGCGCAGACTTATTCTGGTTCCTCTCGTTACGGCTCAACAGTGACGCAGCCAGCTTATTCAGGTTCCGTATATCAGCAGGCCCCGGTTTATCAACAAGCGCCTGTCTATGTAGATTGCCGCGCAACAGGTACATGTGCGCCGCAACCCACAACAGTTTACACACAGCCGGCGCAAACTTATTCAGCGTCTACTCAGACATACCAAGCTCCTGTACAAACATATCAAGCCCAATCTTATCAGACACAAGCGCCAGCGCAGTGTCCTGCGGGGACAACGGCTCAATCTGATGGGACATGTTTGCAGTCTGGTTCTGTTTCAAGTTATAGCTCATCATCATCTAGCTATTCAGAGCCAGTCAGTAGCTATGGCTCATCGTCGAGCTATTCATCGACATCATCTTTACCGGCTGAATGTCCTGCCGGAACTACGCCGCAATCAGACGGAACCTGTATGCAAGGCGGCAGCGTATCAAGTTACAGCAGCGGGTCTAGCTACGATACAGGATCAAGCTATAGCAGCAGTTCTTCAAGCTACGGTAGCGGATCAAGCTATAGCGGCGGAACACCCACAAACTGTCCAGCGGGAACAACGGCCCAATCTGATGGAACCTGTATGCAAGGCGGATCAGCGTCGTCTTTCGGCAGTGGTTCAGACTATAGTAACGCCTATACAGGCGGCAGTGTCGAACTTTATACAGGTGATGCTACGACATCCTCGCAATCCTATGGCTATAGCACAGATGGAAGCTACGGTTCAGGAAATGATTACCTGCCAATTCGCAAGTAATTTGATTTGAGACTATTACAAAAGCCCGCTCGGTCATACCGCGGCGGGTTTTTTATTGCATATATAACAAGACTCCTTTGCTTGCACCTCACCAACGGCGCTGTTAATGGACTTTATGGCTGACACAATCCTTATATCCCCCTCTATTCTCTCAGCAGATTTTGCTGATCTAGGCGCAGAAGTACGCGCTATCGATAAAGCGGGCGCGGATATGATCCATATTGATGTTATGGACGGGCATTATGTGCCGAACCTGACGATTGGACCGATGGTTGTTAAAGCGCTGAAGCCGCATACGCAAAAACCCTTTGATGTCCATTTAATGATATCGCCAGCTGATCCTCTTATTGGGGATTTCATTGATGCTGGCGCTGATATTGTCAGCGTTCATCCTGATGCAGGGCCGCATCTCCATCGTACGCTACAAGCCATTAAAGCGGGCGGGGCTAAGGCCGGTCTTGTTTTAAACCCCGGCACCCATGCTGATGTTGTCGACCCTGTGATAGATCAACTTGATTTGATATTGGTGATGAGCGTCAATCCCGGTTTTGGCGGACAAAGCTTTATCATGTCTCAACTGGATAAAATTAGAAGCCTATCTGAAAAAATCCAAAAGAGCGGGCGAGAGATTATTCTTGAGGTGGATGGCGGCGTAAACCCTATCACGTCCAAGCAATGTATAGAGGCTGGCGCGACGGCTTTAGTTGCGGGCAGCGCGGTCTTTAAAGGCGCGGGGAGCTATGCTGAAAATATTGCGGCTTTGCGTCATCCCATTAGCGCATCGCGTGTGGCGTAGAAAGTCTGAGGCGGAACATGTCACGGCGTATTCCGTTGTCCCAAACGCTGCTCTCAGCGGTTTCACATTATTATAGAAAACTGGCGGTAGATCTTGGCGGGCCAATGCGGGCCCTCACACTGAATGCAAGCAAGCCAACAATTTTTCATGCCAATAACCCCTCTTATACATTTGGAGATAAAGCCTCTGGATTATCCTTATTGAGCGGGCATTTTGTTTATGCAGGGCAAAGCCTAGATGTTGGCGCGCAAGGCGACCCTTGGACAGTTGCCGTCCCATCACAGCGGTTTGCGGCATGGCTGCATGGGTTTAATTGGCTCTCTGATCTGAGTAAATCAGCGGATAAAAATGCCGGTGTTCGCGCGCGCGGACTGATTGATAAATGGATTGTGACCTATGGTAAATTCAATAAATTTGCATGGTCAGCTGATGTTTTAACAGACAGGCTTTATAATTGGCTTAGGCTTTGGGCGCCTTTATTGACGGGTGATAATATGTCTGATGCGGCGCAGCTCAGACGCCAATCCGTTCTTCGTCAGCTCAAATATCTTCGCCGCATATATAAGCGAACATCGCCAGGTCTCTATCGTCTCAAAGCAGCCGCTGTTCTCGCGCTGGGCGGTATGCGCCTGAAAGATAAATCCGAGCGGTTTCTGGGCCAAGGACTAGACTGGCTGGATGATGAAATTGAACAGCAAATCTTGCCAGATGGCGGACATATTTCGCGCAGCCCTGAAAAGAGCCTTGAAGCGCTTGAGATTTTAATCACGCTGGATAGTCTCTTACAATCTCGCGGCGTGGAAGGCTCCAAAGCGATGAGCCGAGCCATTGACCGCCTCTCGCCTGTCATTGCTTTCTTTACAGGCGCAGATGGGGCGCTCGCAAATTTTAATGGCGGCGGGGAAACCTCGACCGCGCGGGTTAAAGCGGTGATGAAAGCTGCGCAAAAGCTGCGCAAATCTGGCCCGATAAAGGCCTTTGGATATTGTCCTCATTCAGGGTTTCAGCGTGTTGACCATGACGGAACAGTCTTGCTCATTGATGCTGGGTCAACGCCGCCCCGTCCATTTGATCTCAGCTCACATGTGGCGCCTCTTGCGTTCGAGCTCTCAACAAAATTAGGCCGCATCGTGGTCAATTGCGGCTGGTCAGAGCAGCAAGCTCTGCGGTTTAGGCGGCCCGTCCGGTCAACGGCGGCGCATAGTACATTGACCTTGAACGACAGCGATGCAGGTACTTTGATCAATGAGGGATGGAAAGAAACGGTTTTAGGCAGCGCCGTGGACCGTGAATCCGGCCCCGTCAATGCCACGCGCAAAGAACAGAAAATGGGAACATGGCTTGAAGCGTCGCATGATGGCTACCGCGAAGACACAGGGCTTACCCATAAACGGCGGTTTTTTATGTCCATTGAAGGCGATGATCTTCGCGGTGAAGATAGTCTTTGCGTCCCGCTTGGCGCGGCGCCTTTGTCTCGGGCTGAAATTCCATTTGATATTCGCTTTCATTTACACCCCAATGTTCGCGTGAGCCTATCCCAAGATCAACAAAGCGCGCTGCTTATTCAGGGCGGCAAAGCCGGATGGCGCTTTCGCACAGATGGCGGCCCGCTTAAAATAGAAAACTCGGTTTATCTAGGAACGGGTACCAAGCCTGTTAAAAGCCAACAAATTATCATATCCGGCAATGCTTTTTGCGACGGTGACGGCACAACGAAAAGTAATTGTGTGCGCTGGTCGTTTAAAAAGCTGGAATCGCGCAAGACTTAAAGACTAAGCTTAGCCTTAATCGTCCTCACGGCTTGTGACCTTGGGCCCGTCATGTTACCTCGCGGCAAAAATAACCCGTGAATGGATTCGCCACTATGCCAGCGCCTAACCCTGATCTTCCGCCCTTTGATCCATCGCGTCTGGCTCCGGTCAAACGCGCCTTGATATCTGTCTCGGATAAATCCCGTCTTATCGACCAAGCCCAAGCCTTACATGCGCGCGGTGTTAAATTAGTCTCGACGGGCGGCACGCACAAAGCCATCAGCGCGGCAGGCATTCCCGTCAAAGATGTCTCGGAGCTGACAAAATTTCCAGAGATGATGGATGGCCGCGTCAAGACACTCCATCCTATGGTCCATGGCGGATTGCTGGGGGATCGTGATCTGGACTCGCACAAAGATGCCATGCATAATCACGGCATTCTTTCCATCGATCTGTTGATTGTTAATTTATACCCCTTTGAAAAAGCTGTCGCCGATGGTGGCTCTTATGAAATGTGTGTGGAAAATATAGATATTGGCGGGCCAGCCATGATTCGCGCGGCGGCCAAAAACCATGCCCATGTGGCGGTTTGCACGGACGCCGAAGATGTTGATGCAGTGCTGGCTGATATGGACGCGCATGACAATCAGACGTCAGGCACACTCCGCCAAAAACTCGCGGCGAAAACCTATGCCCGCTCCGCCGCTTATGACGCCTCGATTGCCAATTACTTTGCCGATCATATGGGCGATATGGCCCCGCCTTTTCGCGCGCAGGCAGGGAGCCTGAAACAGACATTACGCTATGGCGAGAACCCGCATCAAACGGCGGCCTTTTACGCCGATGGGTCAGAGCGCCCCGGCGTGGCAACCGCCAAGCAGCTGCAAGGCAAGGCTATGTCTTATAACAACATCAATGACACGGACGCGGCCTATGAGCTGGTGGCCGAATTTGGCCGCAACTGCGAAGGCGCGCGGCCAGCTGTGGCGATTATCAAACATGCCAATCCTTGCGGCGTGGCCGTAGCGGATGATTTTCTGACCGCTTATAAAAACGCGCTGGCCTGTGACCCTGTTTCGGCCTTTGGCGGGATTGTCGCGCTAAACGGCCGCCTCGATAAGGCAACAGCGACAGAGATATTGAAAGTCTTTACAGAGGTCGTCATTGCGCCCTCGGCTGATGATGACGCGACCGCTCTCTTTGCGAAAAAGAAAAACTTGCGGCTCTTAATCGTGGATGACCTGCCTGACCCTCTCGCCCCGTCTATGACGCAGCGTAATGTGGCGGGCGGGATTTTGGTGCAAGACCGCGATAATGGCTATGTCGCCGATGCGGACCTCAAAGTCGTGACGAAACGCAAACCGACGGATGCCGAGATGGCCGACCTGCGCATGGCGTGGAAAGTCGCCAAACACGTCAAATCCAACGCGATTATCTATGTCAAAGACGGCTCAACCGCAGGCATAGGCGCAGGCCAGATGAGCCGGATTGACAGCGCCAGAATTGCCGCCCGCAAAGCTGAAGACGCGCAAGCCGCCGCGGGATGGAGTGAGCCTCGCACAAAAGGATGTGCTTGTGCCTCAGACGCTTTCTTTCCGTTTGCCGACGGCATGCTCGCCGCCGCCAGCGCCGGCGCAACCGCCATCATCCAACCCGGCGGCAGCATTAGAGATGATGAGGTGATTAAGGCCGCGGATGAGCAAGGCATCGCCATGGTCTTTACAGGGATGCGGCACTTTAGGCACTAAAATCGCAATCGGCGTCTTGGGAATTGATACGGGGTATCAATTCCAGATGATTACGATTTTAGCAAATGGTCGGGCGCTGAACGCCCGACCTGAATTTTGACAGGTTAAGCTAAGCGTATTGCTGAAGAATCCAGTTTACAGCTCTTCTGTCGTAAGGTGGCATGCGGTTCCCACGCGCTATGGGCGCGGTTTCCGTATAACATTCTGCCCGCCAGACACCTGACTCTGGACAAATTTTACCTGTACTTACTTTAGTGCCCAGTGGGACTTTTCTTTGGTTCGCCATTTGGCTCTCCCATATTGAAGACCCTTGATGCGAAGACTCGTTCGTGTAAAAAGAACAAATCAGTGCCTTAAGGGCGTTGGTTTTAAGCGGAGACTGTCTCAACTTTTTAGCGAGATGAGAGACAGTCCCCGCCACTTTATCGACGAAGATTCTCCTCGACACTACATTTAGTGCTGATTTACCACCATTCGTCAACTGATTGTGTGCCGAAAAAGCAAATATTTAGTTAATGAGAGGTTAAAAAATATAGTTAATTTTCAAAGTCTTAACAAAATTGAGCGATTTATTTGTTTCGGTTCAGCAACGAATTGCGATTGTTTGGTACATAATAACCGAAAAAACACCAAAACGAATCAGCCGCTCTCACCCAAACCGCTCCACAACCTTTTCTAATTCTGGCAATTTATCGCGTTTGGCCACACGCAATTCATAATCCTTTTGCAGATTAAGCCAAAAACCTGCGCTCATATTAAAGAACAAGCCAAAGCGTAAAGACATATCGGCTGTGATTGCGCGTTTGCCGTCGATGATCTTTTTAATGGCTGCGCGGTCAACACCAATGGCCCGTGCAAAACTGCCAGGTTTCACACCGAGGTCATCTAGGAAGTCTTCTTTTAGCATTACGCCGGGGTGTTCAATTGGTATCATTGTAATAACCTTTCCAATAACTCTGTGGTTAGTGATAGTCGATGAATTGCACATCAAAGGCGTCACCGTCTTTCCATTTAAAAATTATGCGCCATTGAGCATTGACCCAAATGGCATAAAAATCTTTCAAATCACCTGTTTTCTTCTCGAGCTTATTTGAGGGCGGAACCCGCAAATCTTCTAATGTTTGTGCGGCCTCTATATAGCGCAGCCGCCGCAAGGCTTTACGCTGGAGGTCTTTATCAAGTCTTTTGACATATCGACCCTCATAAATTTGGGCTGTCCTTTTATCCGCAAAAGATTTTATCACTGATGTTGTTTACGGGACAACAAGTTGCCTGTCAAGCAACTATTCGTTCAGACCCCATCCACCTTTCCCCGTCACCTTCCTCAGAACCAGATACAGGAACAGCCCAATAGGTCCGAGCATGAAGGTCAGGAGTAGGCAGGGTATTAAGAGCCAGTGACTAAATCCGCGTCTTTGCGCATCTCTCGCTTCCCATGCGCCGACGAATAAATCAAAGACCAGATAATGCGTCCAGCCTATGACCATGCCGACATCCGATCTAAACAGCGTGCGAACGCCGTCAATAGAGGTAAAACCGCCGCCTTCCGCGCCGTGGCCCATAGCGGCCATGACCAACCCGCCCATATAAACCGCGCCGAGGAGCAGGGGGTAAAACATGGAATGGACAAGCTTTTCTGTCCCGCTCCATTTTGGGGCTAAAATCAACAAAGCCCAAGCGGGCATAACGGAGAGGTTCACGAGAGAGAAAAGAAGATCGTAAGTCATGCTCTATCTTACGCGGTGATAGGGTTTCGCCAAGCGCTTTTTGGGCGCGCAAAACTTGGCCCTATATTTGCTTCAGCTTAGGCCTATAAGGAATTTATTATGGGCCGAAATCTCTTAGCTATTGTTCTGGCAACCCTCGCATTTACGCTGTGGGGTTATATTTGGTATGCGACTGTCTTTGATGATGTTTGGCAAAGCTTGATTAGCCGTAGCGAAACAGAGCTCATAGAGATGGCCGTTGCGCGGGGCCGTATTCAAGATGTTTTCACTGTTGTGATAAGCTTGGTACAGGTTTTGGGTATTTATGCCGCTTTGAAATGGGTCAAGGCTCGAACCTTTATCCACTATATCGGGCTTAGCCTTTTGCTCTCGACGCTCGTTGTTATGCCGGCTCTGGGCAATGCAACCCTCTTTGCGGGAACGCCAATAGGTCTCTTGGTATTGGATTACGGGCATTTTGTCTTTGGCTATGCCGGTATTGCGCTCGTCTTTTTCCTTTTGAAACCCCCAACAAAAAAGGCTCCGGAAAACTCCGAAGCCTGAGATTGGTTTATCGCGTGAATATTATTCAGCGGCTTCGGCCTGCGTGGCAAGGTTACGCAGCACATAGTGCAAGATACCGCCATTTTTATAATATTCGTGCTCATTATCCGTATCGATACGCACTTTAACCGTGATGGTTTTTGACGACCCATCTGGGAAATCAATTTTAACATCAAGCGTGCCGCGTGGCTCAAGGCCATCAATACCGGCAATCGAAACCGTTTCGCTACCTTTCATGCCAAGCGATTGCCATGTGTCACCCTCAGCCAGTTCCAGCGGAAGCACGCCCATGCCGATGAGGTTCGAGCGGTGAATACGCTCAAAGCTCGCCGCGATAACGGCTTTTACGCCCAGCAGGATGGTGCCTTTGGCTGCCCAATCGCGCGAAGACCCGTTGCCGTAAAGCCCGCCTGCAAAGACAACGAGGTCTTTATTCTCGGCCGCATATTTCTGCGCGGCGTCAAAGATACTCATGACTTCACCGGATGGGATATGTTTTGTCACGCCGCCTTCTGTGCCTGGGGCCATTTGGTTTTTGATACGGATATTGGCAAAGGTGCCACGCATCATGACTTCGTGATTGCCGCGGCGAGACCCGAATGAGTTAAACTCGTTCTTAGGCACTTGACGGGCTGAGAGGTAATCTCCGGCAGGGCCGTCATGCTTAATTGCGCCGGCTGGCGAAATATGGTCCGTCGTGACAGCTTCGCCTAATAGCGCGAGAATATTTGCGTTCTGGATGTCTTCAACTGGATCAGGCGTTGTTGTCATACCGTCAAAATAAGGCGGGTTGCGCACATATGTTGAGCCAGGGGCCCAGTTATAGGTTTTGCCGCCTGTGACTTTGATTTTCTGCCATTGACGATCACCTTTAAAGACATCGGCATAGCGTTCTGTAAACATTTTACGTGTGATGACTTTGCGTACAACATCAGCAATTTCTTTAGAGCTTGGCCAGATGTCTTTAAGGAAAATCTCTTTACCGCCATGTCCAACGCCCAGCGGGTCGCGGTCAAAATCGTGATGGAGCGAGCCGGCAAGAGCGTAAGCAACCACAAGCGGCGGAGATGCCAAGAAGTTAGCTTTAAGATCAGGGCCAATACGCCCTTCAAAATTTCGGTTACCCGAAAGGACAGAACAAGAAACAAGGTCGCCTTTATTAATAGCCTCTGAGAGTTCAGGGGCGAGGGGGCCAGAATTTCCGATACAGGTCGTACAGCCATAACCAACAACGTCAAAACCAAGTTGATTAAGCTCTATTTGAAGTTTTGATTTCTCAAGATACTCACCCACAACTTGCGAGCCTGGCGCAAGGGATGTTTTCACCCAAGGCTTCACGGTTAAGCCAAGCTTATTGGCTTTTTGCGCGACCAGTCCTGCCGCCATCATAACGGACGGGTTAGAGGTATTGGTGCAAGAGGTAATCGCCGCGATGAAAACATCACCGTGATCGACCTGATAATTTTGGCCTTTTACATCTACGGCGCTATCGCCGACGGGCGTTTTGCCAAATTCATCACGTAGAATTTTTGCGAAGTGAATATTCGCGCCTTTAAGGTCAAAACGGTCTTCAGGACGTTTGGGGCCAGAGATGGCCGGCATGACTGTATCAACATCCAAAGACATCGTATCTGTAAAGGTCGGCGTTGTACCATCGCGCCAAAGGCCTTGGGCTTTGGAGTAGGCTTCAACAAGTTCGATACGTTGCTTATCGCGTCCTGTGGCGTCGAGATATTTCAGCGTATCATCATCGACGGGGAAGAAACCACATGTTGCGCCATATTCAGGCGCCATATTGGCCAAGGTGGCCTGATCTTCTAGCGAGAGGTGATCAAGGCCAGATCCGTAGAATTCAACAAATTTACCAACCACACCCTTGGAACGCAGCATTTGTACGACGCGCAGAACAAGGTCAGTTGCGGTCGCGCCTTCTGGTAGTTTACCTTTAAGCTCAAAGCCGACAACTTCGGGGATAAGCATAGAGATAGGCTGTCCGAGCATAGCCGCTTCGGCCTCGATACCGCCAACGCCCCATCCTAAGACAGAAAGTCCATTGATCATGGTTGTATGCGAGTCGGTTCCGACAAGCGTGTCAGGGAAAGCATATGTTTTCCCGCCTTCAGATTTCGTCCAAACCGTTTGCGCCAAGTTTTCGAGGTTCACTTGGTGACAAATCCCTGTGCCTGGCGGGACAACGGCGAAGTTATCAAAAGCTTCTTGGCCCCATTTTAGGAAATCATAACGCTCGCCATTACGCTCATATTCGCGCTCGACATTTTTCTTAAACGCTGTTTTCGTCCCGTAATAATCGACCATTACAGAATGGTCGATTACAAGATGAACAGGGTTAAGCGGGTTAATCGCGTCGGCTTTACCGCCCAGATTGACCATGGCATCACGCATGGCGGCGAGATCCACAACGGCGGGCACGCCTGTGAAATCTTGCATTAAAACCCGCGCGGGACGATAAGCGATTTCATGAGTTGAGGTTTTGGTTTTTAGCCAATCGGCTACCGCTTGGATGTCTTCTTTTTTGACAGTGTTACCATCTTCATGGCGCAGTAAATTCTCAAGTAGAACTTTCAATGACCGCGGAAGTTTCGAAATGCCCGACAGGCCATTATTTTCGGCTTCGCCCAAATCATAATATGTGTAAGTGCCGCCGCGGACTTTAATTTCGCGTTCGCAGTTAAAGCTATCCAGTGATGCCATGGTGTTCCTCGTCTTAGTGTTCGTCGGGCTTATAGCATTTTACCTGTCGGGTTCAACGAAGGAATGACAGGGATGGACGAAAAGCCGCCATGCGTAATCACATAACCGTAATCCAGCGATTCTGTGGTTTAGATATGCATTCAAAGCTTGTTGTTCATCAGAGAAAGGCTCGAATATATCCATATTCATAGCGGCTCGGATTCGGTACATGTGACAGGCTTCGGATGTGGTTGCTTTCTCCCACGGATCTCCGACATTTATCGACCTAATAATTGCGTCAATTCGTGGAAAGGTTCCAACCACGTAGTCCATATTATCATCCCGGATTATTGGCGTCTACGAGAGTTTGATAGGCTATTTTACGTGGGTCGCAAAAAATTTCGATTATGAAGGTAAACAATTTATGAAACGGACTCATTTGTCTTGAGTTATGCTGTTCATTCTAGGTTCATCTCAGCAATTCCAAAGTTATCCCTCACTGTGTCCGGGGGGATAGTGGATCGATAAAATTGAGAGACAGTGTAATGGACCCCTCCCAGTGGAACCATGTTTTAACCTTACTTGCTGTGACAGTTGTTGTTGATGGCCGCGTCTATAAAGAAGAAGTTGATACCTTTGTTGAACAGGCTTTGAGCCTGAAAGAAAAGGCCAGTCCGAATATGCTGTTTTCAAAAAAGATGGTCTTTGATTGGTTTGTCGTCCACCGTGATGAAATCATCAAATGGCTTGATGAACCGGATTCTCAAACGCGCATTTTAAGACATATATTGGCTTTAGGTGAAAATGCTCATCGTGCTGAGATTATGACTGCGATGTATGCCATCGCCATTGCGGACGATAATTATCACAAAACCGAGGTCGATACTATATCTCTGGCCTCAAAACATTGGGGCATGCCTCATCCCCATAAGGATTAAGCGCCTTTGACGGCTCCGTGCTTCATGATGAAGGGTAATTGAGTCAGAGTGAATAAAAGAGTTATTGGTAAAAAGCCAAAGACTTTGAATTTAACCCAAAAATCCTCGCTAAAATTACGCCAGATAAGTTCATTGAGAATGGCCATAGCGAAAAAGAAAACCCCCCACCTTATGGCTAATGTGTTCCATTTTATATCTGGCAGATCAATGGCGTCGCCCATCATCAATTTAATAACATTTTTCTTGAAAAAGATGCCGCCTATAACGCCAAGACCAAAGAACGAATTGACGATTGTCGGCTTCATAAAGAGGAATGTTTTATTGCCTGTGAAAAATGTTAGCCCTGCAAAAAAAACAACGAGGGATGTTGAGAGCATCAAAATAGGTGACAGATATTTGTGTTTCAGCCAGCTATAAGTCAAAGCAATCGCCGCTAAAACGGCTAATACACCTGCCGCCCAAACCATCGCATCATCGGGGTTGCTACGTTTGAAATATTGAAAGGCTGCAAAAAAAGCGAGCAAAGGCCCGAAGTCCAACCAGAATTTATTCGGTTTCGTGCTGGTGGTGTTTTCAATCTCGGTCATAATTTGGATACGCTCATATTCTAAGACGTCTCGATAACAGCGTCGGCTACGCCAGAGAGCGCAGCGGCAAAGACAGGCGCGGAGAAATTTTCTAAATCTTCAATACGTTCACCAATGCCGATAGCGTGAATCGGGAGCTTATATTTATCTGAAAGCGCGACAAGCACGCCCCCTTTGGCGGTTCCGTCTAATTTGGTCATAATCAATCCCGTTACGCCAGCCGTTTCTTTAAAAGCTTCGGTTTGCACAAGCGCGTTTTGGCCAACCGTTGCATCCAAGACAAGGATAGAATGATGCGGAGCTGTTTCATCTTGTTTTTTAATCACGCGAACAACTTTGGCGAGTTCATCCATGAGTTCTGTCCGGTTTTGAAGACGGCCTGCCGTATCAATCATCAGAACATCGACATCATCGGCTTTGGCTTTCTCGATCGCGTCATAAACAAGTCCTGCCGCGTCAGAATTAAGTTTCCCCGAAACGATTTCTGCGCCCGCTCTCTCGCTCCAAATGGTGAGCTGTTCAACAGCGGCAGCGCGGAATGTATCGCCTGCAGCGATCAAGACCTTTTTGCCTTCATCATGATAGCGTTTGGCAATTTTGCCCAGTGTTGTCGTTTTACCCGACCCATTGACGCCAACAAATAAAATGATTTCAGGTTTAGCGCCCGTCAACACAAGTGGTTTTTCCAGCGGCGTTAGAATTTCGGAAATGACATCTGCCAGCGCGATTTTAATTTCCATATCTGTGACTTGTTTGTCGAATTTGTCCTTCGCCAGCAGCGCTGTCACTTTTGCGGCAGGGCCTACGCCAAAATCAGAGGTAATCAGAATATCTTCAAGGTCCTGAAGCGCTTCATCATCTAGTTTGCGTTTGGTGAAGACAGCAGAGACTTGTTCGGACATGCGCGATGTCGATTTTTTCAGACCCTTAGAGATGCGCTCCATGAAACCGCCTTCGGCTTCGATACGGGCTTGGGCTTCTGCCGCGCGTTTTTCCGCGAGCTCAGCAGCAATGCGTTGGTCTTCGGCTTCCTTTTCGGCTCGGAGTTTCTCCGCTTCAGCTGATTCTTGAGCTGCCTTTTCAGCGGCGGCTTTTTCAATCTCAGCCAGCTTGGCCGCACGCTCTTCTTCGGCTTTTTGTTCGGCTAAGGCTTGAGCCTCGGCTTGTTTCTGGGCTTGCAGGGCTTCGGCCTGCTCGCGGGCTTTGGCCTCTTCTTCTTGTTTGGCTTTTAACGCCGCGGCTTCAGCAGCAGATTTTGCTTTAGCGTCTTTGAGCGCTTGTTTTTCTGCCGCTTTTCGCTCGGTCTCTTCTTTTGCTTTTTGTGCTGCTTCGGCTGCCGCTTTTTCTTCTGCGGCTTTGGCTTCTGCTGCCAAGCGTTCGGCTTCGGCTTTTTCAAAGGCGGCTTTTTCTTCTGCAATACGCTTAGCTTCGAGCTCTTTGGCTCGTTTTTCGGCGGCGAGTTTTTTGGCCGCTTCCACATCTTTGAGAGCCTGAGCTTCGGCCTTGGCTTTTTCTTCCGCTTCGATTTTGGCGGATTCGGACTCGTCGGTTGTTATGCCTTGCGCGGCATTATCTTGTTCGCGTGCTGATTTTAAAGCGGCGGCATTGATAGACGCCATGCGGGCGGCCATTTGTTCATCAACAAGCTGTTGCTTGGCCGCGCGTTCTGCGGCTTCTTCTGCTTTTTTATCGTCCTTAGACTTAAAGCCTAATTTGGAGAGAAAGCCTCGTTTCTTTTTCTTTTCAGCCACTAAACTAAAATTCCTACGGCATGATCTTCATTTGAAGACGTTATTTTGATCTTTGCAAGGCTACCTGCTTCTGGCGGATTGTCCACCTTTACCAATGTAAAATCCGGTAACCGTCCTAATCCAGTGTCTTCAAAAAGCGCGATGTCACGATTGCCTATACGGGTTTGTAAATGCGCCGCTTTCACGCGCGCGCCCTCTTGGCGTAAAATTTTAGCGCGGGCTTTGATGGTCGCTCCGTCAATTGGCGGAATTTTTGCGGCAGGCGTGCCTTTGCGCGCGGAGTAGGGAAAAACATGGAGCCATGGGATATTGATTTTCGAAATGATATTGCGCGAATTTTCAAACATCTGTTCAGTTTCTGTTGGAAAGCCTGCAATTAAATCTGCACCGAAAGTGATGTCTGGGCGTCCCGTTTTTAAGCTTTCACACAGGGCGATCGCGTCCTCGCGGCTATGGCGGCGTTTCATACGTTTTAAAATCATATTATCCCCCGCCTGTAGGGATAGATGTAAATAGGGCGTCATTCTTGGCTCGGTTGTTAAAGCCTCAAACAAAGCGGGATCAATTTCGGCTGGATCTATGGAGGACAGACGTAACCGGGGTAAATCAGGGACGAGTTTTAAAACCCGCCGTACCAGATCACCCAAAGGCGGCGCGCCGGGTAGGTCACCGCCCCAGCTTGATAAATCGACGCCGGTTAAAACAACCTCTTTATAGCCTTGCCGCACAAGGCTTTTGACATGAGAAACGACTTCTCCGGCAGGGGTCGAGCGAGCTTGACCGCGTCCGTAAGGAATAATGCAAAATGTACAGCGGTGATCACATCCATTTTGAACTTGCAGGAAAGCCCGGGTTCGGCTTTGTGACTTTTCCATAATACGATTGCCGCCGCTAATGAGTTGCGGTGCATTTTCTTTGACCGACATGATGTCATTGACTTTGATCGCGGCTCCGCCAAATAAAGTTTCGGGGTCAAAATTTGCAGCGATCATTTTCTCGGCATTGCCAATAACACGGTCAACTTCGGGCATATCGGCAAAGGCTTGAGGATCGATTTGCGCCGCGCAGCCCGTCACAACGATTTGGGCATCAGGTTTGTCTTTCTTAGCCTTCCGGATGGCATAGCGTGAGCCTTTCACGGCTTCATTCGTGACGGCGCAGGTATTGATAATAACAGTATCCATCAGGCCGGCATCGCGGGCATGCCCTCGCATAACGTCGCTTTCATAGGCGTTTAAGCGGCAGCCTAACGTTATGATTTCAGTCTCAATATGTGACTTTATATGTGTCTTGGTCGACATGGCCAGCTATGTGGTCTTTATTATATGGCTGGTCAAGATGCAGGTGTATTGTTACAGGGCGAGCTCATGTTACGTCTTGCCAAGCGATTTATACCTTTAGCCCTCAGGACGCGGCTGAAATGGCTGGGCTATGCCCTGCAAGATGGTTTTAAGGGCTCCCAAGTCAAGCGCGTGCCGCCGCGGCGACAGACATTTATCGGCGGGGGGGATTTCATCTCTGTTGGGGAGGGTTTTTTTCTGACCCTTAAACGTCATGGGTTAACCCCTGATATGGATGTGCTTGATGTCGGTTGTGGACAAGGACGTATGGCAAGACCGATGATCGGTTTTTTTGAAGATGGCGAGTATATAGGGTTTGATATTGTTCGCTCTGGTATAAAGTGGTGCCAAACTGAATATGCAGAATTAAGCACTTTTAAGTTTCTACACGCTGATGTTTATAATGAGCGTTACAATAAATCTGGAAAAGTGACCGCCAAAGATTTTAAGTTTCCATTTGAGGATAATAGCTTTGACCGTATTTTTCTAACGTCGGTTTTTACGCATATGTTCGCACAAGATGTTGCCAATTATTTGTCAGAAATTTCTCGTGTTCTGCGTCCCGGCGGCAAAACTTTGATATCATGGTTTTTACTCGATGATGTGTCACGCCTTAGCCAACACCCTGTTTTAAATTTTCGGTACGCAATTGATGATGTCAGCAGAACAACGCTTAAATCAAACCCTGAGGCCGCTATCGCCTTTGATCTGGATTATGTGAAATTTCTCTATGAGCAATCTGGCTTGAGGATTGAAGCTATAGAAGAAGGCCAATGGGCGCGGCCCGGAAGTCAGTATAGTTTGCAAGATTTGATAATCGCGCAAAAAGCTTAAATTACGCCTTCGCTCTCAAGCTCGACGGGGCCTGTCATAATCACATGATCATCGGATTCGCGCCATTCGATCATGAGTGTCCCGCCATCGACTTCGACTTCGACTTTTCGGTCTGTGCGTTTCTGGCGGACAGCGGCGACGACGGCGGCGCAAGCTCCGGTACCACAGGCGAGCGTCATACCGACACCGCGTTCCCAGACTTTCAGGCGGATTTTACCTGTGTCTTGCACAATCGCAAAGCCGACATTGGCCTGTTCGGGAAAGAGCGGATGGTATTCAATCATAGGTCCCACCTTATCAGGTTTGGCGGTCTCAAAATCATCAACGAAGAACACACAATGGGGATTGCCCATATTGACGGCGCCGGGATTATGCAGGACGGGGTTATCAATCGGGCCGACTTTTACATCGACATGATGAGTGTGCATGACTTCTTTGAGCGGAATTTGTTGCCACTCTAATTTAGGCGGTCCCATATCAACCGCGATTTGTTTGTCTCCGGCATTGGCGCAGAGGAGCAGGCCGTCATTGGTTTCCAGCACCATAGAACGGGTATCCGTATCACGCATATATAGCCAAGCTATACAGCGCGTCGCATTTCCGCAGGCGTCGACTTGGAAGCCTTGTTGGTTCCAGATTTCCATAAACACATCTGCGCCTGCTGATTGGGGCGCACGCATGATAATAAGCTGGTCCGCGCCTTTCTCTCCCATAACAGAAGACCCCGGCTCGCAGATCGTTTTGACCTTCTCTTCGCCAATGACAAAGCCCGGCTCATGGCGGGCGTCAAAGACCGCAAAGCGGTTACCCGCGCCGTTCATAATTAAAAATCTCATGATGTTGATATAGGGTCTTTAGCCCCGTTCCGCTAGCCAGCGTTTATAGCGCTTAGTTTGGGAACTTTGTTTCATTTGTTGTTTGATTGTAGAGATCAAAGGCCGCGGCGCGACTTTCGGGGGATGACCGTCACCCATGCGGTAAAGATTCATTTTCGTCATGGCCATACTGGCAAGGCCTTTAAAAAGATCATTTTTCCATGTGACTACTGGGAGGGGTACATGAAGGTTTTTGCCGGCTTTCCAATCATTGGGCAGGTTCGCATTATAGCCCATCGCGCGGGCGATACCGATGATTTCCACATCACCTTCAGCCAGCGCATTTTCGGCGGTCTCCCGTTTTGTTACGCCGCCCGTAACCATGAGGGGCATATTGGCCGTCGCGCCGATATCTTTAGCAAAGTCCAGAAAATACATTTCGCGGTCTTTGGTGCTTTGCGCGCGGCCATCATCGGCCATGCCCATCATCGCCGCGCTTTCATAGCTACCGCCAGACAGTTCGACGAAATCAACTTCTTCCCCATTGAGCCAATCGACAACCTGTTTGGCATCTCCAATATCATATCCGCCGCGCTGAAAATCAGCAGAATTAAGCTTCACAGAGACGCCAAATCCGGGGTTTACACGGGCGCGTATTTCGCGGATGACTTCAAGTAGTAACCGCGCACGGTTCTCAAGAGGACCGCCCCATTCATCTTCGCGGAGATTGGTCAGGGGTGATAAAAATTGCGCGAGTAAATATCCATGGGCTGCGTGAACTTCAACCCCGTCAAACCCGCAAAGCTCTGCCGCATGGGCGGTATCAGCGAAACGTTTGATAACCCCGCGAATTTCATCATCTGTAAGCGCGCGCGCTGTGGCGAACATTTTTTCGGCAGGGCCTTCCATTTTGACTTTTGTGGCGGAGGCTGAAACGGGCTGTGTGCCTTGGGCGGCGTAGACTTGTCGTCCGGGGTGACTGATTTGCATATAGAGCTTGGCCCCGCCCGATTTTCCGGCTTTGGCCCATGTTTCAAATCGGGTTTTATTATCACCTTGCGCTAGGGTTTCGGCGCCAAGGTAAACACCTCCCGGTCCCGTCATGGCATCAGGGGCGATCATCACATTGCCTGTTAGGATTAAGCCAACGCCGCCATCGGCCCATTGTTGATATAAATTGACAAGGGCTTGGCCAGGCACTTGTCCTGCCTCGGCCATGTTTTCCTCCATCGCAGCTTTGCAGAGGCGGTTGGAAATCGTTTGGCCATTGGGGAGGGTAAGGGGAGTAAAGATGTGGGACATAAATGGGATCTATTGTTGTTTTAAGACTTAATGGCGTGAATATGAGCTTTTGAAAAGCCAAAAATATCTAAGTTAAATTGACCCGCCTCATGGTCAAGTTGATGCGTCCGCCTTTTGGCACGAGGGCTGTTTCTCCGTAGAAGACTTTGCTGACGCCGTGATAACACAATCTGGCATCGCCGGCTAAGACAACAACATCGCCTGAAAACAGCTTCAACCCTTGGGTTTGTCCGCCGCGCTTTGGCCCGCCTATACGGAACATGGCCGGATCGCCGAGGCTAACCGAGACAACGGGCGCGCGCAGATCATTTTCATCATTATCAACATGCATCCCCATTTTGGACGACTTTTCAGGCTTGTACCAATTAATCAATGTGGCCTCAGGACGCGCAGGGTATCCTGTGACGTCATCCCATAGCTGTCCTAAGATGTCAGGGAGTTTGGGCCAGTATGCGCCATTTTTGGGGTGACGGGGTTCATAGCGATATCCCTTGTCTTTGTCTGTGACCCAACCTAGCGGCCCGAAATTACTGAGCGCGACTGACATAGGCGTCCCCGTACGGGGCATAGCCGGGATAAAGAAAGGGACTTGTTTGACACCACGCGCCACGGCATCGATCAATTCTTGTTGTTGGCTTGCTGAGAAATAAAGTGGATAATGCGCAAAGCCTTGAGGAAAATTGTCCATGGTGCATCATATGAGCCTCAATAGAGTTGACTACAAAAAAGTGAGACTTTTCACGTTAAAGCCCTTGCACCATTGAAAAAGCCCCCCATATCCCAATCAACGGGTGGCCAATGCAGGCTAAGCCCATATGTTTTGAATCACTTAGGGCGCTTTTAAAGGCCCATTAAACGGAGAAAACCAATGTCGAAAGTTATCGGTATTGACCTTGGGACTACTAATTCATGCGTTTCAGTTATGGACGGTGATAAAGCTCGGGTCATTGAAAATTCAGAAGGTGTTCGCACCACGCCCTCAGTTGTTGCTTTTACCGAAGATGGTGAGCGCCTGATTGGCCAGACGGCGCGCCGCCAAGCGGTGACAAACCCAGAGTATACTTATTACGCCATTAAACGCTTGATTGGCCGCGGCATGACGGATCCAGCCGTGAAAAAAGATGCTAAGCTTGTGCCTTATAAAATTGTCAAAGGCAAAGGCGGTGACGCTTATGTTGAAGGCCGCGACGGGAAAGCGATGTCGCCATCTGAAATTTCAGCGATGATTTTGACGAAGATGAAAGAAACAGCCGAAGACTTCC
>CAYYMI010000013.1:0-53493 GCA_964472905.1 uncultured Hellea sp.
TGTATCTGGCGACGTGTCCAATTTGCTTTACGCATATTCGTTTCTATTGCAGCTAACTCATGAAAGTTCTTCAAAATTGAAACAATCGAATATTATGATGTTGCCTTAGTGAAAGGCGCGAGCAGGTTTTTAGCATATGACTGTCAAGATGGCTCGCTTCAAGAATTGGACTTGTCAATGGAACCGGATACAGAATTGGTAGATGCCCAATCTGGCCAGATTGTTGATGTCACAGTTAAGGAAGATATACTTCATCTTAAAGTTAGAGATTATCGTACCTTGAAATATAAATTTGGCGATAATCGAAAATTCATCCGCCTTTATTAATCAGAAAAATACAATCTGCTTTTGCCCCATAGCATACGTTAGCCCCCTTCCCTTGAAAATTTGTTTTGAAGTTATTTTCGGCCATTATTTATGAGAACGAGATTCTCAAAATTAATGACCAAAAATGGATCATATTCTCACAATTAGTGACCATTTTTGAATTTTGGTGTAAATAAAATCAATGACTTGGAATTTAAGATTCTCATTATCTCTGTCGGCCACCAAATGAAGCGGGTCTTGCGAGACTTAAGCGATAGATTTACATGAACAAAGACTTGCAAGCGCGCTTGTTTGCGCTATTGAGCTTGCCATGAATTATCACTCACATTCTAATGCCACATTAAAGGCAAATTTTGGGGAGGCTTTATTAGCGAGTCTTGCGCCAGATGGCGGTCTATGGATGCCCGATAAAATTCCGCAATTCACACCTGAACAAACCGCAAAAATGGGGGCATTGAGTTTTGCTGACTGCGCCGCAATATTAGCTAGAAATTTCGTGGATAACCGGTTCTCAAATCATGATCTGAGAGAAATATGCCGTGACTCATATAATTTTCCAGTACCTATGAAAACCTTGAGCGGTGCTGAACTGGACGCAGCAACACCTGAGATGGCGAATGAATACATCTTAGAATTATTCCACGGCCCTACCCTAGCTTTTAAGGACTTTGCAGCTCGGTTTATGGGGCGCTGCGCAAGTCACTTAATGAACGAGAGCAATGACAAACGCACTATATTGGTGGCAACATCAGGAGATACAGGCGGGGCTATTGGCGATGCTTTCCTAAACCAAGACGGAATTAAAGTCTTTATACTTTTCCCTAAGGGCGGGGTTAGCCAAGTACAAGAACAGCAATTATGTACAATGGGCACTAAGAATTCAAATGTGAAAGCTATTGCTGTTGATGGAACATTTGATGACTGCCAACAACTTGTCAAAGACGGTTTTGGCAATCAACGCCTGAGCAAAAAATACAATCTCATGTCTGCTAATTCCATCAATGTTGGCAGAGTTATTCCTCAAAGCTTTTATTATTTTTGGACGAGTTTGCAAATCAAAGCCGCTCACCCCGGTGTGCCTATCGTTTATTCCATTCCATCTGGAAATTTGGGGAATTTAACGGGCGGCCTAATTGCTCGGCAAATGGGGGCGCCTATCATGCGTTTTGTCGTTGGAAATAATAGTAATGACCCTTTTGTAGATTACCTCAAGACAGGAGACTATAATCCACGGCCGTCCGTACCGACGCTTTCAAATGCTATGGATATAGGCAGGCCCAATAATTTTCCACGCATATTGGATTTATTTGATAGTAATCATAATGATATAGCTGAAGTTTGTTGGGGAGCATCTTTTTCTGATGATGCTACAGAGCGTCATATACGACGCATTTTTAGAGAGTCAAAATATCTCATGTGTCCACACACGGCGGTCGGACATCTCGCGATGGATGCTTTTTCATTTGATATCGAAGACGATTTTATCAAAGTCACTGTCGCGACGGCTCATCCCGCTAAATTTGCTGATAGTGTTGAACGTATCATTCGAGAAGATGTCCCTATGCCTAGTGCTCTGCAAAAGGCCATGAAAAAGAAAAAACGTGTCCATATCATGCCGCCAAATCTTCAAGCTTTAGAAGAGTATTTAGAACAGCATGTAGAATGAAGTTAACAAAGGCCGAATTTGCTGAAAGATATGCAAAAGGGACACTAAAAATTGCCTTTATAGGCATGTCCAATATTGGAAAAAGCTATACAGCTTTACGCTTAGCCACGCGTTATGAATTCAACTTGATTGAAGTTGATAAGATTATATGGGAAAATCTTGGTCATGACTCAATGGAAGCTTTTGCTCAGTGGCAAGGTCATCCTTATACTCAAGGTTATTCAGAACGTGAGCGAGAATCAATAGCTCTAGAAAGCCAGGCCACGCGTGCGGCTTTGAACACTCAAGAACAAAATCCAATGATTGATACAACAGGAAGTGTAATTTATGTTGATCAGGAGGTTTTAAAGAAACTAAAACAGGACTATTACGTCGTATATATTGAAGCCATGCAAGATCATATTGAACGATTAAAAGTTCAATATTTTAAACATCCTAAACCTCTCATTTGGGCGGGGCATTATAAAAAAGTTGACGGTCTATCTGAGAGCGAGAGCATACTTCAATGTTATCCAAAATTATTGGAGTCTAGAGCTAAATCTTATGCCAAACTCGCCGATGTGACTTTACCTTCGACTATGATTTTAAATGCCGACGTTAGCATTGAAAATATCCACGCAGCCTTAGAGCCATCCTTCTAACAGTCGTTCTTTCGCGAGTTCAGCTAAAAAATCCAGATGTGCGGGATTGTCATTCAAACAAGGAACGGCTGTAAATTTTTCTCCGCCATGCTTTTCAAATATTTCATGAGCTTCAATTTTTATTTCTTCAAGCGTCTCGAGACAATCCGCAGAAAAGCCTGGCATCATGACGGCAACTTTCTTGACAGCTTCTTCAGGTAAGGCTTCTAGTACTTTGTCAGTATAAGGCTGCAGCCATGCTTTGGGGCCAAAGCGAGATTGAAAAGTTATGAGAAGCTGATCTTCGCTCATGTCTAAATATTCTCGAAGCAACTCAGTCGTGCGGATACATTCCTTTTGATAAGGATCACCGTCATCAACATAGCTTTGTGGAAGACCATGATAAGATGTTAAAACGACATCTGGCGTCCACGTTAAACCATCCAAATGAGATTTGAGACTATCACCAAGTGCTTTGATATACCTAGGATCCTCATGGTAATCCCTAAGAATACGTATTTCAGGTAAATCTTTGCGTTTTTTAAGGGCCTTTGCGATTCCATCATAGACCGATGCCGTCGTTGCTCCTGCAAATTGAGGGTACATGGGCAAAACAGCAATTTGAGTGCACCCTTTAGATGTTAAACTGTCTAAGCCAGATCCAATAGAGGGATTTCCATAACGCATGGCTATTTCAATGTGAACATCAGTGCCTAAGCGTTGAGACAGACCAGCCGCTTGTTGCCGTGTAATATTGATCAGAGGCCCCTCTCCGTCTTCATCTCCCCAGACCTTCGCATACGACCTTGCCGAACGCGCAGGACGAACACGCAAGATAATTCCATGTAAAATTAGACACCAAATCCAACGACTCGTTTCAATAACTCGCTTATCATGCAGAAATTCAAACAAGTACTTTCGTACCGCTTTCGCCGTTGGGGCGTCAGGGGATCCCAAGTTAACGAGTAAAAGCCCTAGTTTGCCAGTCATAATGTGTCCTTTTCGTCGCAAAATCAAAAAATTTAATCATCATATGACGGTTGAACTTGACCCTGCCTCTGCAGTGAGTACGAATAAAGCAGATTGTTGGGATTGAATAGACAATAAGAGGACACTATGCGCAAAATATTACTTACCGCCGCAAGCCTTAGTTTCATTGCTTTGGTCGCGTGTCAGCCTAAAACAATTGCCGAGCCGCAGCCATCAATTGCTGAAACACAAAGTGTCATCGATAAGCCAACGACAGCGGTTGAAAATTTAACCGCTGCGGCAACTGCGGGAACGGAGAACGGGCCTCCTACCATTCAAGAAGCTAAAGAGTTCCTTGAACAATCAGAAAAAGATATAGTAGAACTTAGCAGTTTCGCCGCGAAAGTTTATTGGGTTCAAGCAAATTTCATCACAGAAGACACAAACGCTCTAGCTGCTATGGCAGGTACACAGGGGGCTAAACTTTCCACCCGTTTAGCTAATGAAGCCAAACGCTTTAACGACCTATCATTGCCTGTTGATATGCGCCGCAAGATGGATGGTTTGAAACGCGGTAGTAACTTCCCTGCCCCAGAAAAAGAAGGTGCCGCCGAAGAGCTGGCAACAATTATGACTGGGCTAGAAGCGACTTATGGAACTGGTAAGTTCGAACATAAGGAAAAAACGCTTAACCTTGGTGAAGCCTCTGATATTATTGCAAAGTCGCGTGATCCTGAAGAACTTAAGGCTATTTGGGAAGGTTGGCGGACAATTTCTCCTCCTATGAAAGAGAAATACTCTCGTATGGTAGATATCGTTAATGATGGCTCCAAAGAACTTGGTTATGAAGATACAGGTGCTCTTTGGCGCGGTGGTTATGATATGGATGGCGAAGCTTTCATTAAAGAAGCTGATCGTCTTTGGGGGCAAGTTAAACCCCTTTATGACCAACTACATTGTAATACCCGCGCAGCGCTTAACAAAACATATGGGGATGAAGTCGTCCCACTAGACTCTCCCATTCGTGCTGACTTGCTTGGCAATATGTGGGGGCAAAGCTGGGGTAATATATATGATATGGTTGCCCCTAAAGGTGGCGGCAAAGGTGTAGATATTACAAAACTGCTAGAACAAAATGAGTATACTCAAAAGCAAATGGTGGAAGTCGGTGAAAAATTCTTCACATCTCTGGGTTTTGCACCTCTGCCAGAAACATTCTGGAATCGTTCCTTAATTACAAAACCTAAAGACCGTGAAGTTGTTTGCCATGCCTCGGCTTGGAATCTTGATGATCAGGACGATATTCGCATCAAAATGTGTACAAAGATAAACGGCGAAGATTTTATCACTGTCCATCACGAATTAGGTCATAATTTTTATCAACGTGCCTATAAGGATCAGCCAGTATTTTACAAAACTGGGGCCAATGATGGATTTCACGAGGCTATTGGTGATATGATAGCACTTTCAATCACGCCTCAATATCTTGTTCAAATTGGACTATTGGATGAAAAAGATATTCCAGGCGCTGACGCTGATTTATCACTTTTGATGCGCCAAGCTATGGATAAGGTCGCTTTCCTACCGTTCGGTCTGATGGTTGATCAATGGCGTTGGAAAGTCTTTTCAGGCGAGTATGGCCCTTCTGACTATAATGCGGGGTGGTGGCAACTAAGAGAGAAATATCAAGGACTTAAAGCCCCAAGTGAACGTCCTGCTAATGCCTTTGACCCTGGAGCTAAGTTCCATATTCCCGGAAATACGCCTTACATGCGTTACTTCTTAGCTCATATTCTTCAATTCCAGTTCCACAAAGCCGCCTGCGATATAGCTGGATTTGAGGGTCCTCTTCATCAATGTTCTATCTATGAAAATGAAGAAGTTGGACGTCGATTTAATGCTATGATGGAAATGGGCGCGTCAAAACCTTGGCCAGATGCCTTAGAGGCGTTTACAGGAACACGCGATATGGACGGGTCAGCTATCCTTGAATATTTCGCCCCTTTAATGACTTATCTAGAAGAGCAAAATAAAGATCGCTCCTGTGGTTGGTAATTTCTAAGGACATGCCACAAACACAAGCCCGCCTTGCGCGGGCTTTTTCATGAATGGTTAACGGCTCAGAAAGGACTTTAAGGGTAAAATCTAATTGAATTTCTGGGAATCAAATTCATGACGGATAATTTGGCACATCATACGGTCTTAATTGCGACCGATAATATGCATGAAGCAGGTTATATTGCTAAAGCTCTAGAAGCTTTGGATTATAGTGTCTTGTTTTGCGAATTTGATGGGAAAACCCTAAAAGATACACCTCTAAAATCGCCCGATGCAGTTCTATTTGTTTTCACAGATTATATTGAAAAGGCCCCTAGCATAATAAAGGTGCTGAAAAGTCATTTTTCTCCTCATAATCCCACCATTATAGGGGCTTTTACTCGTGATGGTGATATTGACAGATCAGTCTTTGATAGTGTTATTTTTCCGCCTGCCCATATTACTCAAATCGCAAACAGAGTAAGTTCTCTTATTCGTTTGGGGCAAATGGAGCGGGAAATTAATCGGCGAATCATTACGTTAAAAGACGATTTCGATATTGAATATTCACTATCAGAAGCCTCGTTAACACAACCTTTTCGTATTTTATTCATTGGAAAAGCAACGCCCGATTTTATGGTCATAATCAATGCATTACAGAAGAAAAACGTAGAAGTCGTAGCAGCATTTACATCATTTAGTGCTTTTGATTACTTGCATGAAGGTTCATTTGACGCTGTGGTTATGAATGCCTTAGAGCAATCAGAACCCGCTTTAACAATATCAGAAACAATGCGCAGAAATGCGAAACTTTATCATGTCCCAACTCTTTTCCTTGTGAATTCTGAGACATTTCAAGACCATGAGCTTGCTTATAACAAAGGTGCTCGAGATATTATCTCTGCAGATTCTGACACAAAGGAAATTAGCGGTCGTATATTAGAACTCGCTAATTATCATAAAATCCATAGTCAATTAAAAGGTGAGTTTGACGCGGTAGGTGATAATTGTATCGATGAAAATTCTAATGTCTTTAATGAAGCCTTCTTCCGAGCTCATTTAACTCGCGTGACAGCTGAGCTAGGCGCAACTCAAGACAAGCTTTCAGTCATTGCTATTAAAGCCCGCGCCAATTCTCACTTCGAGATACCAGCAGATAAAATTGAAGCCGCTATGGCACAAGTCGGACAAATGCTTAAAAATCTTGTTCGTATGCAAGATATTACGGCGCGTCTTAGTAGTGACATTTTCATCATTGCATTTCCAGAGCAAGACCTTCAATCCGTCAGTGTCGTTATAGACAGAATAGCAGGCATTGTTGATTGCGCTGCATTTGATTCGGGTAACAATGAAAACGGGGCATTTACGGTTTCATTGGAAACGTCCATTGTAGAATATATGGGCCATGAGAGCAGTGATGAATTAATCAGCCATGCCTTAGCTGAATTAAATGCAAATATGCCTGACCAACTGAAAGCAGGGTAAGTTAAGAAGCAACCAAAGCTTTTACCGCTCGCTCAGTACCTTTAAGCCTAGGGCCAGGCTTTTCAAAATCGCCCTTCACTAAAATCGTTTGATCAGGGCGTAATCTCCAACCACTATTTTGAGTTATTGCGTTTAGAATGATCGATGGTTCAGAAATATCCTTATGCCGAATTGTTAAAACAACGCCTTTAGGTCCTGCGTCCACCTTTTCAACATGAGCCTTGCGGCATAAACGTTTGATTTTCATAACTTTTAAAAGAGATTCGACTTCAGTTGGCAATGTTCCGAACCGGTCTATCAGTTCTGCAGCAAGCGCGTCTCCTGATTGATCATCTTCAACTTCGGATATCCGTCTGTAAGTTGCCAATCTCAGATTCAAATCTTCAATATAGCTCTCGGGAATAAGAATGGCGACACCAACATTAACTTGAGGCGACCAGCTCTGGTCTTTTACCGTGTCATCATTCTTCAATTCAGCAACTGCCTCTTCTAAAAGGTGCTGATAAAGTTCAACGCCTAAATCTTTGATATGTCCTGATTGCTCTTCGCCTAATGGATTGCCGCCTCCGCGCATGTCTAAGTCATGGCTAGCCAATGTGAACCCTGCCCCAAGCGTATCTAAAGATTGTAATATTTTAAGCCTTTGAAGCGCCCCAGACGTGGCAATATGCTCGTCAGGCATTGTCAGATAAGCATAAGCTCGTACTTTGGAGCGCCCGACTCGGCCCCGCATTTGGTATAGCTGAGCTAGGCCAAATCGATCGGCACGGTAAACAATCATCGTATTTGCTGATGGGATATCGATACCGCTTTCTATAATAGAGGTTGAAATCAAAACATCATATTGGCCATCATAAAAGGCAGTCATAATATCTTCCAGAGCGCCTCCAGCCATTTGGCCATGAGCTATAACATATTTAACTTCGGGAATTGAATCTCGCATAAAGGCTTCAAGTCTGGGAATATCTGCAATCCGAGGCGCTACAAAGAAGCTCTGCCCACCGCGATATTTTTCACGCAAAATAGCCTTTCTGATTGAAACTTCATCAAAGGGAGACACATAAGTTCGTACCGCTAAGCGATCTACGGGAGGCGTTGCAATAAGCGATAGATCACGAATGCCCGACAAAGCCATTTGAAGAGTTCTCGGGATTGGGGTGGCTGTTAGAGTAAGAACATGCATATCCGCTCTAAGAGCCTTAAGCCGTTCCTTATGTTTTACACCAAAGCGCTGTTCTTCATCGACGATTATCATCCCCAAGTCTTTAAACTTTACAGAACTGGCTAGCAGAGCATGTGTGCCAATAACGATTTCACACCTACCATTTGCCAATTCCTCTTTCGTTAAAGTCACTTTTTTAGGTGATACCAATCTCGAAATTTGCCTGACATTGACTGGCCAGCCTCTAAAGCGTTCTGAAAAATTTTTGAAGTGTTGACGAGATAAGATAGTCGTCGGAGCAATAATAGCGACCTGCTTTCCACTCATTGCAACAGCAAAGGCTGCCCGAAGAGCTACTTCGGTTTTTCCAAACCCGACATCACCACATATCAACCGATCCATTGGCTTTCCGCTTTTTAAATCTGTGTAGACATCATCAATGGCATGAAGTTGATCATCTGTTTCAGCATAGGGGAACCGCGCGCAAAACTCATTATAAGGCCCCTCCTCTATAACTGTAGCCTCACATCTACGCATGGCGCGTTTAGCGGCAATTTTGATGAGCTCGCCTGCCATATCCCGAAGGCGTTTTTTAGCTTTCGCCTTACGTGATTGCCACGCGACACCGCCTAATCTGTCTAGAACAGCCCCTTCCCCTGCAGAGCCGTAACGTGACAATAGCTCTATATTTTCAACGGGAAGGTATAGTTTGGCTCCGCCATGATATTCCAGTTCAAGACAATCATGTGGAGCCTCTTGAACTTTTAATGTTTTCAAACCCAAATAACGGCCAAGGCCATGATCAATATGCACAATAAGATCATGAGGCTTTAAAGCAGACGCTTCAGAAATAAAGTTTTTGGCTTTGCGCTTACGGCCTCTATTTACAAGGCGGTCACCGAGAATATCTTGCTCTGAAATGATAACCGTATCGCCAAATTCGAACCCTTGTTCTATCGGCAATATTATCCGGCGGACACTTCCAAGTGGTATTTTCAGGGCCTCGGGGCCACGTAATTCCTGATGAGCAATTAAACCATGATCGTCTAGCACAGACCCCAGTCTTTCAGACGAGCCCTCTGTCCACGCTGCAATTAGGATACGTTTTTTGTTGTTTTTAAGGAATTGAACGTAATCAGTGACAGCCGCAAAAACATTAGCTCCCTCAGTTCTACGTTCATTGGAAAAACTACGTCCTAATTTGCCTCCAAAATCAACTTTATTCTGCGTATCTGGTGGCAGAAAGGGCGTGTGATCTCGTATCTGATATCTGTTTGTTATGTCAGCCCATTGATCGTCGTTTAAGTAAAATGTATCTATGGGAAGAGGTCTGAAAACCCCTGCAGTTTTTGAAGGATCGCCTGACCCCGTGTCTTTACTTTGTACATACTCTTGGCGTGAAGTATAAAAATCCTCAATTAAGTCGAACCGTTCAGTTCTTGCCTCGGCAAGAAGACCATCTAACGCAACCAAGGCATCTGGCCCAATATAATCAAACACCGTTTCAAGATTGGCATAAAAAAGAGGAAGATAATGTTCTATTCCCTGTGGGCGAATGCCTTCAATGACAGCGGCATAAATTGGATCTTTACTGACACCACCCCCAAAGCTCGCGACATAATTTTTACGGAAAATCCCAACCGCACTATCGGACATTAAAACTTCGCTCACAGGAGCCAGATGTACATGTTCCAGAGATTTAACTGTTCTCTGGGTTTCGACATCAAAAACGCGAAGGCTTTCTAAAGTATCTCCAAAGAAGTCCAGCCTTATCGGGTTTTCTAAGGTGGGTGGATATACATCAATCAACCCTCCGCGGGTGGCATAATCACCAGGTTCCATAACCGTAGATGCGCGCGAATAACCATTAGATGACAAATATGCCTCTAAAACTTCCCTTTTCAGTTCTGTCCCAGAAACGGCTTGAAATCCTGCCATTTGTATAATGTCGCGTGGAGGAACTTTTTGAGTTGCTGCGCTAACTGTGGTGACCACAATTAGAGGCTTATTCACAGGGGCTATTAGCAAGCTATGTAAGGCCGCAGTACGTTTTGCTGCTAAACTCCGGCTTGGTGACACACGATCATAAGGCAGACAATCCCAAGCCGGCAAAGAGATAACAGGAATATCGGGAGCGAAAAAACGACATGCTGCTATAAATGCTGATGCGCGGCTATCATCACGCGCAATGAACAGCCCTCGCCCGCCGCGTTGATTGATTGCCCGTGTAAAAACAAGTGCATCTGCACCTTCGGGTGATCCAGCTGCAATTAAAGCAGGCTCTCGTCCCGCATATCTATTGAGCTGAATTTGCATTAGCCCGCCGGTTTAAAAGCGCGAAGCCGAGCTAATAAGGGTGTGTCGTAATTTGCGGGTACAGGTTCCTTTTCTGACACCCAGTTATAAATGTCATGATCTTTTGCAGTTAGTAAATCTTCGAACATGGTTATTTCAGCGTCAGATAGGCTTTCAATATACGTCTTCGCGAAACCACCTAATATAAGGTCAGCCTCCTTGAAACCGCGATAATTAGCGCGATAAAGCAATCTTTTACGTCGAATATCCATTATGGGCGCTCCTTTAACTATATTCGTTTGTTGTGTCACTTGCGGATGCAGAAAACTTACGATTAATTGCCCCTTATGGCAGGCCGTCCAACAGAGCTAAATGCGTTCTTTACAGAAACAACGTCTTTGAAAGGTGTTGGGCCGCGCGTGGCCGAAGCTTTAGGACGCGCTATGGGCACGAGGTTAAAAGATTTACTGCTTACCCCGCCCTCAAATCTAATAGATCGTAGTTATCGTCCTAAAATTTCAGAGGCAAAAGCTGACCAAATATGCACTTTTTATGTGACAGTCGGGCAACACATCATACCGTCCAATAGAAACCGACCTTACCGAATACGTGTATTTGATGAAACTGGTGATATGACTTTGACGTTTTTCAAAGCGCGCTCTGATTATTTAAACCGTGTCCTACCAGAAGGCTCACAACGCCTTGTATCTGGTAAAACCGAAGTTTTTAATGCCGAACTTCAAATGACGCACCCAGATTATATTTTATCTCCCGAAAATACTGATGATTTAAGACTATATGAAACGCAATACCCTCTCAGTGCGGGCTTGACTCAGAAGGTGGCAGGCAAATCTGTTCTAGGGGCTTTGCAAAGATTGCCTACTCTTCCTGAATGGCTAGATAAAGAGATGCTTGCGAGACAAGACTGGCCAAGCTTTCACGAGGCTTTATTGCGTATGCATACGCCTGAACATCCAATTGACATAAAAGTCGACGCGCCACCCCGTCTCAGATTGGCTTATGATGAGTTGTTCGCCAAACAGTTAGCCATGGCACTCGTTCGAGAAAACACGCGCCGCGCAAAAGGCCGAGCTTTAAAATCTACAGGACAATATATTGATGATGTCCTTAAAGGCGCTCCCTTTAAGCCAACGGGAGCGCAAACTCATGCTTTTGCTGAGATTAGCGCAGACATGACCTCGCCCTATAGAATGGCCCGCTTGCTTCAAGGGGATGTTGGCGCAGGTAAAACCTTCGTCGCAGCTTTAGCTTGCGCTCAAGCAGCAGAAGCAGGCGTTCAAGTCGCCCTCATGGCGCCGACTGAAATATTAGCGCGGCAACATGCGCAAACACTTACTACGCTTTTAACACCTGCCGGACTAACCGTTGAGGCTGTAACAGGACGGGATAAAGGAAAATCCCGTGAAGCTTTAGCCACTGGATTAGAAGCTGGATATATCGATGTAGTTATCGGCACTCATGCGTTGTTCCAGGAAAAAGTCGAATTCAAGGACCTCGGCTTGGTCATCATTGATGAGCAACATCGTTTTGGCGTACATGACCGCTTAAAACTAACAGAGAAAGGACATAAACCTGACCTTCTTGTTATGACAGCAACCCCTATTCCCAGAACCTTAGCCCTTACAGCCTATGGCGATCTTGATGTCTCTAAACTGGATGAAAAACCGGCCGGACGAAAACCTATCGAAACCCGTATCCTACCGCTTCAGCGATTAGATGATGTGATTGATGGCGTGGGGCGTGCAGTCAAGAAAGGCGATCAAGTCTATTGGGTGTGTCCGTTAGTAGAAGATAGTGATCTTATTGATCTGTCATCAGTTGAAGATCGTCATAGGCAATTAACAGCTATATATGGTGACCGCGTAGGTCTTCTGCATGGACGTCTCACAGCTCAGGAAAAAGAGTCTATATCTCAAGCTTTTAAGCGTGGTAGTTATGATATTTTAGTTGCCACAACAGTTATCGAAGTCGGTGTTGATGCCCCAAATGCAACGATCATGGTTATAGAGCATGCCGAACGTTTTGGACTGGCTCAACTCCACCAATTAAGAGGACGTGTTGGGCGCGGAGAAAAGCAATCTAGCTGTTTGCTCCTTTATAAAGGCCCCTTATCCGTAAACGGTAAATCTCGCCTTGAGATAATGCGTCAAAGCGAAGACGGTTTTCTTATTGCTGAAAAAGATTGGGAATTACGTGGTAGTGGGGATTTATTAGGCGCACGCCAGAGCGGGCTGCCAGATTATTCTTTAGCAGACCTTGATCGGCATAAAGCGCTTCTCGAAACGGCTGTGCAGGATGCTAGGTTCCTCGCGCAAACAGATCCAGGGCTTTCATCTGAAAGAGGTCTAGCTGCCCGTAATCTGTTATATTTATTCGAACAAGATTTTGGAATCGCCTTGATGAGAGCAGGATAGTCTTATTTAGCTTTCGACTTTAGCGCTGTCTTCTTCATGAGTTTTTTAGTGTTACGTCCAAATTCAGAATTTTCAATTTCGACCATATCATTCGAAGAGACCATTCCACCAGAAATAATCATTTTAGCGCCTTCTTCTGGTGTCATATCTAGAATTTTTATATCTTCTTCTTTTGAAAACAGAAGAAAACCCGATGTAGGATTAGGCGTTGTGGGAACAAAAACGCAAACATATCCATCGGGTAAAACCTCGGAGGGGGCGCCTGCTAGGTCAGCCGTTACAAAGCCTATCGCCCACAGACCGGGACGCGGGTATTCGAGTAAGCAGACATCCCGAAAAGCTCTATCTTTTTGCTGCGCAACAGTCGTAACGATCTGCTTCAGAGAATTATATACAGGACTTACGACTGGCACTCGAGCCAATAATCTCTCTCCTGCTTTAATAACAGAGTTGCCAATAAAGTTGGAAGCTATAACGCCTAGTAAAAACAATAGAATAACGGAGAGAATTAAACCAAGACCTGGAATATCAAACCCTAAATAAGTCTTAGGATTCCACTGAGCGGGAATAAGGCCCAATACATTATTATCTATCTTTTGAACAATCCATGACAGCACCATAACCGTCGCAACAATCGGCAATGCAATGATGACACCCGTAAAAAAACGGTTCCTAATCCACTTAATTAAAGACAGCTTCGATCCAACCTCTTCTGTCTCGTCGGATTTATCAGTGTCTGTCATTTCTTAATCCATTAAAAACTGGTTATATCTGCGCTAATTTCTGTACAGACTCATTAAATGCCTTATCCCTATATAATAGAAATCAAGGCAGAGATATGGCCAATAAAGTTAAAAAAAATGCATATGGACGACCATTGCTTATTAGCCTTGTGCTGATTTTTTTAGGACTCATAACGGCCTATATTTACCAAGATGACATCTTCCAAACGATTCAAGACCCGCGCCAACCGTTTCAAACATATGAGAAACCATTAGCCCCTGATTATAGTTCAAAAGATGCATGGCTTGCTATCCCTAATCTTGATGTAGATCCATATGAACACTCATCGGCAGGGGACGCATTTATCGTTGTACCCAGTGTTTATAGGGGCGGAAAACATTGGGTGTTGCCTAGTGATGACCTAAAACGGAAATTAAAGCTGCAACGTATTGTAAGACCAAATTACGTCACGCCTTATGGAGATTCTGGACGGTTATTTGCTCCATATTACCGACAAGCAGCTCTCTATAGTTTTATGACCGCAAGAGAAGATGCCAGAAAAGCTCATGATTTTGCTTATCAAGATGTTAAACGTGCTTTTAAATTTTTTTTAAAAAACTCACCGCCTGAACGACCAATTATTTTGGTTGGGCACAATCAGGGGGCCAGCCACGTTCAAAGATTGCTTGCAGACTTTTTTCAAGGCGATTTAAAGAAACGTTTGGCGGTAGCTTATGTGATTGATTACCCGCTTCCCTTGGATTTGTTTGATACAACCTTATCCAATCTTAAGCCGTGTGAAGCTGAAATAGATATTAACTGCGTAAATGCATTTGGAGCCTTTATGCCAGGAGATGATGTTATAGCTAAAAGGTTTGTTTCGCGTCTCCTGACGTATGATGGTGAAGATTATACAAGAGTACAAGGACGTGAGCTCTTATGTACAAATCCACTTTTGTGGAACAGGTCTAGTGATTATGCCCCGCGTAGATTACATCTCGGTGGCGTTGCAGCAGAAGGTTTAGATCCTGATACAAAACCAGCCCCCAAATCGAAACAAGTGGGCGTAGAATGCCAAGACGGCATTCTTTATGTAGATAAACCTAAAAGCCGTGCATTCGCGCGGCCGTTTATATTTGGATCAAAATTTAGAACTATACCTTCTAATCTATTCTATGAAGACTTGCGCGTGAATGCTGAAAAACGCGTTCTAAGTCTTATTGAAAAAGGAAATTTACCAACTCGGGTTAAGAAATTGGATGACCTTGACGTTATCGATATCGTCGACAGCCCCGTAACGCCTATAAAAAATTAGGCCGTTGATTTAGCCAAATCATCGAAACGTTTAATATCTCTCAGTAAGTCTTCGAACTGATCCATAGGTATCATGTTAGGTCCGTCTGAGGGCGCATTATCTGGATCAGGGTGCGTTTCCATAAACATAGCTGCAACCCCAATAGATGCCGCAGCGCGCGCAAGCGGAGGTACAAATTCGCGTTGCCCTCCAGATGTTCCGCCCTGCCCGCCAGGTTGCTGAACCGAATGCGTGGCATCAAAGACAACAGGAGATCCAAAGCTTTTCATAATTGGCAGGCCTCGAAAGTCAGTAACGAGAGTATTATACCCAAAGCTTGCTCCACGTTCGCAGGCCATGACATTTGGATTCCCTGCTTCAATAACTTTCTGGAGGACATTTTTCATATCCCAAGGTGCCAAAAACTGTCCTTTTTTGACATTTATGACCTTACTGGTTTTAGCCGCTGCAACTAACAAATCTGTTTGCCGGCATAAAAACGCAGGAATTTGTAGCATATCAACAACGCCCCCGATTTCCTTCGCCTGTTCAACTGTATGCGTGTCCGTAAGGCAAGGCAGTCCGATCTGAGATTTAATCTCGTCGAAAATCGGTAAAGCCTCATTCAGACCAATACCTCGCGGCGAATGAATACTTGTTCGGTTCGCTTTGTCATATGACGACTTATAGACGATATTTAATCCCACATTTTCAGATATAGTTTTTAGCCTCTCTGCGGTCATAAGAGCATGATCACGGCTTTCCATTGCGCAAGGACCAGCTAGAATCGTGAGAGGTTTATCATTGCCAATTTCATAGGCATTCCCATTTGGAACGGGCATGGATATCGTTTCATTACCTTGCGTCATCTTTACCTTCTTATAATCAACGTGGCGATAACATAGAATAATCAGAAAAACACATCTATTCGCATGACAAGCTATCAATAAATCTTGCGAAATATTTTTAAAGAGTTAGCTGTATATGAGATTACGCGGAGACAAATAGTGACAGCATCATCTGTTTTAGGCCTTATCGGCAACACACCATTACTACGCTTAAATGAAGCGTCTAAACTCACGGGGTGTGAAATATTAGGAAAGGCTGAATTCCTCAATCCCGGTCAATCGGTCAAAGATCGAGCTGCGCTTAGTATTATACAGGCGGCTGAGGCAGATGGGAGCTTGAAACCTGGAGGCATAGTTGTTGAAGGTACAGCTGGGAATACGGGAATTGGCCTTGCCATGGTATGTTCAGCTCTAGGGTATCGGTGCAAAATTGTTATGCCGCGCAGCCAAAGTCAGGAAAAGAAAGACGCCGTAAAATTACTTGGAGCAGAACTCATTGAAGTGGATGCTGTTCCTTACGCTAACCCAAATAACTATGTCCATTATTCGGAACGTCTTGCTAAAGAAACAGAGGGAGCCGTTTGGGCTAATCAGTTTGACAATACGGCCAACCGTGAGGCGCATATTCAAACGACGGGGCCAGAAATTTTTGAACAAACCAATGGAAAAGTTGATGGATTTATATGTGCCGTTGGATCAGGCGGGACATTAGGCGGCGTTTCCTTAGCTCTAAAGGCCCGAAATCCCGACATAAAAATTGGGATAGCTGATCCCTATGGGTCAAAATTATATAGCCACTATAAAGATGGGTGCCTTGAGAGCGAGGGCGGCTCAATTACCGAAGGTATTGGGCAAGGCCGCATAACTGAAAATCTTAAAGGGATCATTGTCGACAAGGCCTACAGGATATCTGACAAAGAAGCCTTGGAAATCATCTTTGAACTTAATCAACTCGAAGGTCTTTGTCTGGGTGGGTCATCGGGTATAAATATCGCGGGCGCCATACATATGGCGAAAGACTTAGGACCTGGGCATACAATTGTTACTATTCTTTGTGATTACGGGCAGCGCTATCAATCAAAGGTCTATAATCCTGAATTTTTAACGGAAAAAGGTCTCCCTGTTCCGCCATGGCTAACTTAAATTGATAGATATATCTGGATGAAAAAGGAAACACATTTTGCGCATATTGGGGCTCCAAAAGCTGGATTAGGAACGGCCGTCAATCCTTCTATCTCTAGAGCTTCAACATTGTTATTTGACCGCGCAGAAGACTTGTATCGATCTGACGTTCGTGGATATGGACGACATGGAACAGAGATACATGATGCTCTAGCAGCGGCTTTTAATGATTTAGAAGATGGCGCAGGTACAGTTTTATGTTCCTCAGGCCTAGCGGCCTGCACTTTTGCTATATTATCGCAAGTGAAGTCTGGGGATCATATTCTGCTGACCGACTCCTCTTATGGACCAACACGCTATTTTTGTCATGGGCATCTTAAAAAAATGGGCATTGAGACGGAAATGTATGATCCTCGTATTGGGGCAGATATTTCGACATTAATTCGTGAAAACACATCACTTATACTGCTTGAGAGCCCAGGCTCGTTATCTTTTGAAATTCAAGATATTCCCGCGATATGTAAAGTTGCTAAAGCGAATGACGTCGTAACAATTATAGATAATACGTGGTCTGCTGGCTTATCCTTTAATCCTTTGAAATTAGGTGTCGATATTAGCTGTCATGCCGCAACTAAATATTTCGGCGGGCATAGTGATATTATGTATGGGGCTATCATTAGTAGAACCAAAACAAAACATGCTGAAGTCAAATTAACGGCTAAACATCTAGGTAACGCCACCTCACCTGATGATACCTATCAAATTTTAAGAGGTTTTCGGACCCTTGTGAATCGGTTTCAGCACCAAGAGCAATCAAGTCTAACGCTGGCGAATTGTCTAGCTAAACATGAAAGAATTGCTCAGGTTTTACATCCTGCACATCCAACACATCCTGATTATGATTTATGGAAACGCGATTTTACAGGTGGGGGCTGTATTTTCAGTGTTGTTTTCAAGCCTTGTTCAAATGAGGACGTTATTAAATTTGTCAATGCGCTTAAAATATTCGGGATTGGGTTTTCTTATGGCGGCTTTGAAAGCCTATGTATTCATTGCGACCCGCAACTTAAACGCCAACATGCTGAAAAACTTAACGGACCACTCGTCAGATTTTCATGCGGGCTTGAAAATGTTGAAGATTTAAAAAGTGATATAGAACAATCCTTTAATGAAGTTTTTTAATTTTAAAAAAATTTTTCTTGCAGTTTTATGCCTCTCAATAATCACCATACTCACGTCTTGTATCGGCGCTCGAACTTTAATGATGACGGCGTCACAAAATCCAAAAAATATTACGGCCTCTCCGGCCATAGATACGTCTTCTATTGCTAATTGGGACGTTCAGAGGGTTAAATTCCAAGATGTTTTTGAACATGATGTTTATGGAGTCATGCCTAAAATAAGTATGGTGGACATACTAAGTACCGAAACCATTGATAATGAGTATTTAAGAGGAAATATCGAAGAGATTACACTCCAGTCCTCCTATTTTACACACGATAAGGATGAAATTTTTATCGAATTTAAAGCGGTTATCCTTACCCCTAAAAATGTAAATTTTAAAACGCCTATTATTATGATGGAAAATTTCTGTCCCAATCATAATGTGATCCCTCTCAAAGCAATTTCAAAACCAATTGGCCCTGCAATTTCATGTGACGGTACAGGTTGGATGGCAAAAATATTTGGGTATTTTTTTGGACGTTATATCACGACACCCCCTATTCAAACGATCTTGGATAAAGGTTACTCAATCGCCGTTATATTTCCATCGAGTGTATTTCCTGACCGGGTTTCATCTCTACCGCTTTATAAAAAGGCCCCTGATACATCTGCACGTTGGGGCGCTATAGGGGCATGGGCTTGGCAATTTTCTTTGTTATCAAAACATTTAGATAATGATGGACGTTTCTCAAATACAATAGCTTATGGCCATTCTAGATATGGCAAATCTGCCCTCGTGGCAGCGGCCTTTAACGATACTATTGATGCCGCTATAGCTCATCAATCAGGCACAGGCGGAGCTTCATTATCCAAAGATAAGCCCGGAGAAACAGTTTCCCAGATTACAACACAATATCCTCACTGGTTTACACCAGCGTTTAGGGAAGACAATCAGACTATAGATCAACATCACTTGCTCGCTTTAATAGCCCCACGTCCTATACTTTTAGGCAATGCTAGACGTGATGTCTGGTCAGATCCTGATGGAGCTTTTAGAGCGGCGCAAGCCGCTACATCTATTTATAAATTATACGGTAAAAATGGACTCATCCAAACTAAGCTTACTGAGTTCATTCCAGATGCAGATATAGCCTTCTGGATGCGGCCCGGAACGCATGGCGTGGTCAAAGAAGATTGGCCCGCATTTTTGGCATTTCTAGACGCACATTTTGCACCTTAGTTAGTGATAAAGTCTTAGGGATGGCAGGCCCGGCAGGACTCGAACCTGCAACCTGCCGCTTAGAAGGCGGCTGCTCTATCCAGTTGAGCTACGGACCCTAAATTTTGTGTCCTAATGCGTCCAAGGAAGCTTTCTGTCAAAGGCAAAATTATCAGCATAGGATCTAGGGATACGTTTCACCTTTTGTGGCTGAATAACTTGATGTGGAATGTTCTTTGACTTTGCGTAAGCGACAGCAGCTTCAAGCGTTTCAAATTTCAAATCTAATTGTGAATGCATATTGGTTGATCTTTTATTGCCTGTCAGTGGGTCAATAAGGTCCGGCTTTTGCCCAAAAAACTCTAGAACCCAAAAATTTGAGTTCCCTCTTCCAGACGTCATAGCGGATGGTGCAGGCCGATAAATTTTTGCAAGCATGGCTTAAATTCCAAATCAATTTAACCCGACATACAGCGCATCAAATGCTCTGTAAATTACATATCACGATTAAAAGCGGTATTGAGCATAGATTTTACATCAGAAAGAGTTTGCGGTTTGTTTGCTGCCGTCGTTTGCATACGTTGACGCACATGTGTCGCTGCACTTGAGGCTGTTGCTTGCATGCTCTGCAAGGGTTGAGCACGAGCTGGAGGAGGTGTTTGCCGGCGTAAATTTTGCCTAATAGTTGATATGGGTGGTTTAGCAGGATTACTAATTTGGACAGCCTGCTGAGCCTGAGCCTCTTTTGCGGTTGTTCTTAAGAGGCTTCTTGCGCGCCAACGATCAAACACAAGCTCCATGAAGTCATCCGTAACTTCGGCTCTATTCCAAAGATCTGTAAAGGCTGCGCTTGAACTATGTGGGCGATATTCTTCTTCAAGCGTATTCAAAATGACTCGCATAGGTAAATTTACAGATTCACCAAACACCATTGTTTCTGCCGTTCCAAGAGAAGGTAAGAAAGATAGCAACTCAGCAGCACCATCTGGCACAGCTGCTCTGACAAAGTTTTGGTCAATTTCATTAGACAATCGCATTGAGAAGATTGTCGAACATTGTGACAGTGTTGAGGCCTCTAACTCTGATGGCCGTTGAGAAATTATACCCAAAGATACACCATATTTACGGCCTTCTTTCGCGATTCTTGCTATAATGCGGCGCGTCGAGTGGAACCCTAAACTCTTATCACTTGGTATGTATCTATGGGCCTCTTCGCATACTAATAAAATAGGCAAGCGCCGTTCACTCCAAGTCGCCAACTCAAAGGCAAGACGAGCAACAACCGAAACAACTACATTTAAGGCCTCTGAAGGTATGCCTGAAAAGTCAAGAATAGAGATAGGTTTGTTATTCACCGGAATACGAAAAATGCGGCCAACGAGCGACTCAATAGGGAGTGGCGCCGCCTGGTTTCTAAAAATAAACTGGTATCTTGGATCCGTCATTAAAGTCTGAATACGGCGTTTGAGGCGCTTGTAAGGACCAAGATTTGAATTATTTTCAAGCTTACCCATATTCAGGTCGAGCAATTTTAGAACATCACGAATACGGTAAGGAACAGGCGAGTCGAGCGTAATATGAGTTGCTCGTTGTAAATCAGCTTCTATATCATCTAGTTTTGTTTGAGAGCTAATATCTCCATTTTTTTGAGACCTATCAAAAAGCCTTTTCGCCTTAAGTAAAACATCATGAAGAACTTCTTCCTCTTCTCTCGCTTGATCTTCGATATCACTAGCAAGCAATTCAACCGTTTCAACAAAATCAAACATCCATATAGGCAAATCTAGTGTATCATTACTGATAACTTCCGCCATGTTTCCAAAACTTTTTGAGTACTCGTTATGAGGGTCAAACAACACGACGTGAGCCATACTGTTCTTTTTAAGAATCGCCTGCAGAACGAGCGCCACAGTACAGGATTTCCCGGATCCTGTTGAACCGATAATAGCAAAATGTTTTGATAACAGATCGTCTGTACGAACTTTAGCGACAATAGAATTATCCTGTTGAAGCCGCCCAACTTCGATACAAGGCGTATCTTCTTTATTAAAAATCAACTGCAAGTCAGCAGGTGACATATTATAGACTGGCTCCCCAATCACAGGGAATGAGCGTACCCCTCTGAAAAACTTAGTTTCTTTTGTCGTTGGATTAGTGGTGATTTCACCTAAAATATTAAGATTAGCGACGCAACCATCACTCATTCCCTCTTCGTCATTGCTACCAACTTTAAGAGAAGATACCATCGCAACAACTATTGATTTTGTTGTTAAAATTTTGAGTATTGTGCCAATTTGTGCCTTATTAAGCTCATTATTCCTGATTAAGGTTTTACTAATTTGAATAACAGCAACAGAGGAACCTACATTCATAACACGGCCAATTTCAATAGCCTTGTAACTTTGAACCGCGGGCTGCACTTGTGTTCGTGTCGCAATAGCTGCTGATGTCATTTTGATTCCCCAAAAGTATCAAGCAAACTATAAAAATTTAAGGTTATCAAACCCTTTACAGCTTAGACTTATGTGCCAAGGAGAGCCATTTAAATACAGCGATTACAGCATGTTAAAAATCAGAGAACACTTTCAAACATAGGCCAGTTTCAGTTTACAATTGGCACTGTTTGAGTGTGGAAATTTACAGGGGTTAGATGGTCGGGGCGGCAAGATTCGAACTTGCGACCCCCTGTTCCCAAAACAGGTGCGCTACCAGGCTGCGCTACGCCCCGACTAAGGCTTGGGCTTCATAACGAACCTAAATCAAAACACAAGCCTGTTATGGCCCTTCTGTTCCAAAAAATTCATGTTTAATCAAATCACCCGGCATAATGCCTATTTCTTTGGAGCGGCCACCTTGTAATTCTAAAACAGCCGCCACCACAGCTTCTGAAGACGCGCTCCTAAGCTTATAAGGCTGCGCCATATGTTCAATTTTCAAAATTCTACCATTGGAGCGTATAAATATAATATCCAGAGGAATGGACGTGTTTTTCATCCATATTGTGGCTATTTTTGGTTCATCAAACTCAAAAATCATCCCGCTATCAGCCCCCATAGATTCGCGAAACATCATGCCACGTGCTTGTTGATCAAGTGTAATAGCCCGTTCGACAGAAAATTCATGAGTGGTATCTTCTGATACAATGGTCAAAGGAACTGGTTTTCCAAAGTCAACTACATCGCCTTTTGCAGTTTGGGCACTTCCTGTAAATGGAATAAACAGGCAAAGAGATGTCAGTAAAAGGCGTTTCATAGGCTTCGTTTAAACAAAGCCACTCGATAGGCCAAGCAAATTATTTATCAGAAACAGTTGGTAGTCCCTAGGGGAATCGAACCCCTCTTTCCTGGTTGAAAACCAGATGTCCTAACCGATAGACGAAGGGACCACTTTAACTGTGAGCCGCGATATATATAGACCTGCCCCGCCTTGCAAGAGGGTATTTCAGAATTTTTTTAAAAGTCTTTTAGGCAATAGCTAAGTCAACTAGCTGTAAATCGACGCTCGAACGTCCTTGCCAGCTATTCGCTTTCAAGCGTCCAGCAACATGAACACGCGGTGCATTGGGATCAAGTAAGATATCTGAAAGCCCTGATTGATCGGCCTGGAAACAAATTCCAGACAGACGTCCGCCAACACCATCTTCGAAAGCACAGCGAACATGGCCGCCTTTTACTCGCTCAGCATAAGCAATACGTAAATCAGGAAATCCAAAAATAGGTTGCGGATTTCCTGCGCCATATGGACCTACAGACTGAATAATATCAAGAGTGGATTGCGAAGCGGCAGTAGGCGCAAGCAATGCATCCAGTTTTATTGAGAGGTTTTTACGGGCCTCTGTAACGGCATCGATAAGCTCGTCATTCATAAACGTTACAAGTTCTGGAATGCGCTTCGCCTCAAGCGTCAGTCCGCCTGCCATAGCATGCCCGCCACCACTAGATAAAATACCCGCATCTCGGGCTTTTGTTATCGCTTCCCCGAGGTTTACGCCTGTCATAGAACGGCCAGAGCCCTTACCGATACCATCATCATTCACACCGATAACAATAGCGGGCTTATCAAAACGATCCTTCAGTCGCCCGGCTACAATTCCAATTATCCCTGGGTGCCAACCGTCCATGTCTACAATAATTATCGCTGCATCTTTGAATAACTTATCCGCTTCCTCCAGTGCCTCATTGATCATTTGATCTTGCAATACTCGTCTTTCTGAATTCACGCGATCAAGCTCTGCTGCATTAGCATAAGCAAGTTGTGAATTTTCAGTTGATAATAATTGTGCCCCCATATTGGCTTTGCCAATGCGTCCACCCGCATTTATGCGCGGTCCTAAAATAAATCCGCAATCATATGTCGTGTAAGGTGCGTTAGTTCCGGCGATATCGGCCAGAGCATTTATACCAATATTGCCACCTTGGGAGAGCACTTTTAAACCTTGCGAGACCAAAGCTCGGTTCAATCCTGTTAAAGAGACAACATCACAGAGAGTGCCAAGCGCCGTTAATCCTATAAAATTCAGTAAGTTAGGTGCATTTTCTAAGCCGCGTCGCCGAGCCTCACGATTTAAAGCCACTAAGGTCATAAATGTCACGCCAGCCGCAGCTAGATGCCCAAGGCCAGATGCATCATCCTCTCTATTAGGGTTCACCAAAGCGGCACAAGGCGGAAGCTCCCCGTGCATCAAATGATGGTCAATGACGATAATCGGTAAACCAAGGCCTTTGGCCGCTTCTAAAGGCTGCCGCGCCGCGGCGCCGCAATCCACCGTTATGATAAGATCAACACCATCTGATTTTAATGCCTTAAAGGCCTCAATGGACGGCCCATAACCTTCCTTGACGCGATCGGGGACATATAAATCCATTTCGGTGTCAAATGCCCTGCCCCATTTTATAAGCTGGGCTGCTGATGTCCCACCATCAACATCATAATCAGCGAAAACCGTGATTTTATCTTTAGCTTGAACCGCATCCAAAATAAGAGATGCCGCTTTATCCATATCCTGCAAAGTGGAAGGATCAGGCATGGATGAACGTAAAGTTGGATTTAAAAACTGATCAACTTGGTCTGGGTTGACATGACGGCCTGCCAGAAGACGGGAGGTTAAATTATCAAGCCCCTGACTTTGCTCAATTACTGAAATCTTCGTATCATCTTCACAGCGCGCTACCCATTTTAAACCACGGCAAGACGTCTCAACACCCAAAAAGGGGGCCATTAGTTAAGTCTGTCAGACGATATGAGCGGTAGAAATTTCATCTATTCAGCCGCATTCTGACGAAGGGATGAAAGGAATTGTCTCACATTACGCGCTGCTTGACGAATACGCTGCTCGTTTTCAACAAGACCAATGCGTATATACCCCTCTCCATTGTCCCCGAAACCATTACCTGGGGAAACTGCAACGCCTGCCTCTTCCATTAAACGTTTGGAAAATTCTAAAGACGACATATTGCCAAGGCCTTTGGGTAATGGGGCCCATGCAAACATGCCGGCATCTGGCGGCGGGATATCCCAGCCTGCCCGTCCAAAGCTTTCGACAAGGACATCTCGGCGGTATTTATATGTTTCGCGAAACCCTACTACGCACTCTTGAGGCCCATCGAGAGCTGCACAGGCCGCAACTTGAATGGGGGTGAACGCGCCATAGTCTAGATATGACTTAACTCGCGCTAAAGCCGCTATCAACCGCTTAGACCCGACAACAAAACCCATACGCCAGCCAGCCATTGAATAGGTCTTGGACAGAGATATCGTTTCAATTGCGACGTCTTTTGCGCCCTCAACTTGGAAAATTGATGGCGGAGCTTCGCCAAAATATATCTCGGAATAGGCTAAGTCAGACAAAATAATGATGTCATGCTTTTTGGCTATGGCAACAATTTCGCGGTAAAAGTCTAAATCCGCAACTTTTCCTGTCGGATTGGATGGGAAGCAGACAACAATTGCGAGAGGTGGTTTTTCTGCGTCTGCCAAGGCTTGTTTGACACCTTCTAAATATTCATCAGCTGTGATGGCAGCAATAGGCTTGATAACACCTCCACAAATTATGAAACCATAGGCATGGAGTGGATAAGACGGGTCAGGCGCAAATATAATATCACCTGGCGCTGTTATAGCTTGCGCTAAGTTCGCAAATCCTTCTTTTGATCCAATAGTCGCAATGATTTCATCTGCTGGATCAAGGTCAACATCAAATCGGCGTTTGTAATATCGAGCGGCCGCTTGCCGAAGGCCCAAAATGCCTCGCGAAACAGAATAGCCTGTCGTGCGGGGTTTTTGCACCGTCTCGATAAGCTTATCTATAATGTGTTGGGGTGTCGGCGAATCGGGATTGCCAAATCCAAAGTCGATAATATCCATGCCTTCATGTCGAAGCTTGGCTTTAAGTTTATTGACTTCGGCAAAAACATAGGGCGGAAGACGTTTTATTCGGTAAAACTCTTCATAATCGGAGTTTTCATTATCTGGCATAATTAACTCTATTGGGGATCGTCGGCTTTGTAAGCTCTTACTTTTGCTTTTAACGCTTCAAGATCTTGAGTAATCTGAGCGTCACTCTTAGCCACACCATTATTTTCGAGAGCTTTGAATTCGTCTCGTAATTTTATTAAGTTTTTCGCATGAACATCCCAATCCGCGTCAGCACGTATATCCGTCGGCGTGGAAGGCGCGTCAGTGACTTTCGGATAGCCATCAATTTCATTTCTGCCATCAAAAAATTCAGATATTTTTGAAAACTTTGGTAAATTAAGATCAGGCATTGAGACGGTCGAACAACCACTCAGACATACCATGGCGGATATCATCGCTACTTTTGCAATTTTACATCCGGTCAAGTTTGCCTCCAGCTTTGAGTCTTTATGTTGAATAATATGGGCGAAATTTAGGCGCAGGTCACCCAGAAAAGTCACTAACTTTCAACTCTCCAATTTACGGGAATAGCGGCGGCACTAAAAGTCCAAGGCCTTCATCCCATCCTTGCGATACATTATAATTTTGAATGGCTTGCCCTGAGGATCCTTTGGTTAAGTTATCTATGACACTAATGATGATAGCCCTATCCTGCCGCCTATCTGCAAAAACACCGATACGGCAATGATTACTGGCTTTGATGTGGCGCGTTTGCGGCGCAACGCCTTCATTCTCAAGATGTACAAAGGGCTCATCTGCGTAACGTGCTTCATAAGCTTGTCTGAGGTCTTGAATAGAAACCCCGTCTGCGAGCTTGACATAGCAGGTGGCAATCATACCCCTATTCATAGGAATAAGATGTGGCGTAAAACTAACTTTAGCTTCTAACCCACTGACATGATTGAGCATTTGGTCTATTTCTGGCGCATGTCTATGCACCGCGACACCGTAAGCATGCGCGCCATCACTGACCTCGCTATAATGAAGCGAAGCAAGAGCCTTACGCCCGGTTCCCGTCACGCCAGATTTAGCATCTATGATGATATCCGTGACATCAATCATATCAGCATCAATGGCAGGCAGAAGTGCCAAAAGAGCGCTCGTCGGATAACATCCCGGACAAGCAATCAACTTCGCGCCTTTCAAATCTTTTCGCGCATATTCCGTGAGACCATAAACTGCTGTGCCTAAAAGATCATGAAATCCGTGCGGCCGCCCATAGGTCTGCGCATATAGCGCAGGGCTTTTTAATCTAAAATCAGCAGAAAGATCGACAACTGTTTCAACTTTATCGATAATAGACGCGATTGTCTCTTGGCTAGCCCCATGCGGCAAGCATGCAAAAGCCACATCAACATCAGTAAAATCAACTTCATCAACCTTCACCACATCAGGTAAATCAAGATGCGCGAAATTAGGATAGATATCGCCATAGGCCTGCCCCGCGCGGCTATGTCCTGTTAGCGCGACAAGGTTTAACTTGGGATGACCCATGATAAGGCGTACAGCTTCTGCGCCCGTATAACCTGAAGCACCTAGTATAACTGCGTTTTTCATTTCACTATTCCATAACAAAAAAGGCGTCCCGATTCTCTCGGAACGCCTGATAATAGACCGATATATGTATCGTAATCTTTAACGTCCGAAGACTTACCGTTTCGAGAACTGGAAGCTCTTACGGGCTTTCGCCTTACCGTATTTCTTACGTTCAACAACACGAGAGTCGCGCGTAATAAAGCCAGCAGCTTTTAGGGGTCGTCGAAGGGCGGGCTCATAATAAGTCAAAGCCTTTGTAATCCCGTGACGTACCGCACCCGCTTGGCCAGATAAACCGCCGCCTTTAACAGTGGCAACAACATCATAGCTATCAACGCGCTCAGCAACTTGGAAAGCTTGAGCAATAATCAAACGCAGAACAGGACGCGCGAAGTAAACTTCTTGGTCGCGGCCATTTACGGTGATCTTACCTTTACCGGGTTTAATCCAAACGCGAGCGATAGAGTTCTTCCGCTTACCTGTGGCATATGAACGGCCAAGCTCGTCAATTTTTGGCTCTGGAAGCGGCGCAGACGCGGCAGCAGGTGTATCCACTCCGCCTTCGGCAGTTTCAGTGCCTTCCATGACATTTTTAAGGTCTTCAAGTGTTTTTGTATCAGCCATGGTCTTAGGCTCCCTTCACATTTTTAGGGCTCATCGCTTTAAAGTCGATGACTTCAGGGCTCTGGGCTTCATGTGGGTGTTCGCTCCCTGCATAGACGCGTAGGTTAGACAGCTGCTTACGGGCTAAAGGGCTCTCTTTGGGCAGCATACGCTGAACCGCTTTACGCATCACACGTTCCGGAAAACGTCCATCAAGAATTTTGTCAGCAGTGCGCTCTTTCAAGCCTCCCGGATAACCCGTGTGCCAGTAATAAACTTTATCGTTACGTTTTTTACCTGTGAACGCGACTTTCTCAGCATTGATAACGATAACATTGTCACCATGATCAATATGAGGTGTGTAAGTCGGCAAATGTTTTCCGCGCAGGCGCATGGCAATGAAAGTGGCAAGACGTCCAACAACGACGTTTTCCGCATCAATCAATATCCATTTCTTCTCAACCTCAGCGGTTTTTAGAAATTTTGTGGTTTTCATAATATCCTCTATGAATTCAGCCTATTCAAGATATAGGACAGGCCTCTTTCGTGTGCGCGCTATCTACAGAGGGTTGCAAGGGGCGTCAATAGCTTTGTTTCACTACCTATATGAAATTAGTGAGTAAAAACAATACCTTAAAAAAGTGGTATTATTTTACCTCTATGAATGAGGCGTATTATGTACTTGACAAACTCATTACTTTCGTCTCGCTCTTCTCAGTTTGAAAGTAAGACCCATCCCATGGTTGATAATAGAATAATCACGGCGGCAAATTTCTTTATCCAATCATTAAATTTGGAATGCTTTTCAGATATTTCCTAAATAAATAATTCCGACATTCGAACCGCCATTGCTAGCAAGCCCATGATAATTATTATTTTCTGCAAAACTTGAATCAATTTCTAGGCTTTCTTTTGGCATAAACGCCTTTGACACAACATGAGCTAGCTATCGTTCTTTTCTTTACGTCCTCTTTGGATGCGAGCGCCTATATAAGCTCCAAAAGTCACACCCGCTACAATCCAATATGATGATGGCTTGGAGAATATGTTTAGCCAGTTTAGTAAAAAGATTGCGCTAAACCCTCCAACAGCGGCAAATAAACCCGATATAAAGGCGTACTGAAAATTAGGCAGGCTCTTATACCAATTATTTGTCTTTTTGAGCATTGTCATTCACCAATTTTCCAAGCTTTTCATCAAAAGTCTTTTCTGACTTATCACATTCTAGCTCTTTGGCCATCTGTATAGCTGACAGTTATTGATTACACTCACATTATGCAAATAAATCTGTATTAGGCTAGATTTATCCGTATGAGACAGCATGGCCTTACGATTATTCACAACATCCATCATTGCACTCGTGTTAACAGCCTGTGGGAATCCGCAAACTAAGAGCGAAAGTCCTACGACACCAGCCGATATAAATGTTCGGGCTACCTCAGACCTAGAAGCCCCTGATACAATTATTGCGGCGACATTTGTGCCAAATAGCGTTGCGTCGTGGTTTGGTCATATCATCATGATTGACGAAAAAGGACGGCTGCACCGTTCGACAACTGATAGTAAAGTTCGTCTCGTCGATAGTGGTAAATATAAATCGGTACTCGGCCTCGCCCGCATTAAGCAGGCTGGCGTGTTTTTAGCGATTACTCAAAAAGGCGCGCTGAAAGCCTTTATCGAAGCCGATGATGACGGTAATTTCAAAAACCTACCCATTTCAATTGGGGACGGCCTAAGATTAACGGAGTTTTGCGATAACGCGGCTCCCAATACGGACAGTATTCTAGCTATAGACACATCAGGTAAAGTTCAGTCTTTCGCTGTCACCATTACGGATAACACTTCGGTTGATTTAGAGGCTCTTGGCCCTACGGGTCAGGATGGCTGCAAAGCGCCGATGTTTAATTCAGATAGCTCTCTTGATATGATGGATGATTCCGATCACATGGCCATTAAAATGGACGGTAAAAAAATGAGTGTGTCTGTCATTAATGGCCTGAGCATATCCGGCATAAAATCTCCGTCTTTCACCACCGTGACAACATCAAATATGGGTAGCGTTTTTAACAACGGGCTTGTCTTAGTCGCTGAAAAAGATACTGGCCGCGTTGTTTTGATTGCGCGGGATTATTTCATTGAGGCTTTAGACGGTCAGGAATAGCGTTTAAATGAAGCTCTCGTCATGGATATGACCGCCAAGAAGACGAATACCGCAGAGAATTGATGCAATAAAGCGAGCCAAAGCGGGTCGCCCATCACCAAGGTACATATACCCAATAATATCTGCCAGATTAGCACTCCGAAAAAGATACGAGCGCCTCTTTGAACTCGGCGATTAAGCCGCGTTGAGACTAACACCCAGATGGCGAGACCTAGGATAATATAAGCTAAAGTTCTATGATTAAACTGAACCGCCGCGATATTTTCAAACGCGTTTTTCCAAGCTGGACTAAGCTGCAGATAGCCCGCAGGGACAAAATCTCCGTCCATTAAGGGCCATGTATTATAGGTTTTGCCCGCATGAAGACCCGCTACAAAGGCGCCTGAGATAATTTGAAGAAAAACAAAACCCGTCAAAAGAGTTGTCCGTTTTTGATAAAATTTATCGAGAGGACGCGGCGGCCAAAACTCACTTTGGTTCCGCCAAAGCCAAAACAAGGCCCCTAAGATAATGAAGGCGAGGCCCAAATGAACCGCCAACCTATATTGGCTCACATCAACACGGTCATTGGTCAGCCCACTAGACACCATCCACCACCCAATCGCGCCTTGTAGCCCAATCAGGATTAGAATTAAAATAAACTTTAGCCCCTGCCCGCTTTGTAAGCGGCGTCTGGCCATGAAATAAAACAGCGGTAGCGCATAAGCCAAGCCTATGAACCGTCCTAATTGACGATGGCTCCATTCCCAAAAATAGATGAATTTGAACCCAGCCAAATCCATATCAGGATGTTCAAGTGAAAATTCAGGAATGTTCTTATATTTTTGAAACTCGCTCTGCCAAGCTTCAAGCGATAAGGGCGGCAGCGCCCCTTTTATGGGTGCCCATTCGGTAATGGACAAACCCGAATTCGTCAGGCGCGTGGCACCGCCAATAACAATCATAGCAATGACTAAACACATGACGAAGAACAGCCAATTACGAATCGCTTTCTCTGATTTATCTAATATTGAACCAGCCATATAAGTTTATACGATATTCAAACACAAAAGTGATGTGACATTTTAATGAAAATGATGGTCGGAGTAGCAGGATTCGAACCTGCGACCCCTAAGCCCCCAGCTTAGTGCGCTACCGGACTGCGCCATACTCCGAAACCATCGAGGGCGGTAATAGCCTGACTTATGAAAAAGGCAATAGAGATGAGGTCTAAGATGCAGGGTTTTTAAAGTCTGTCCATTTACTGCGTAAACTTGTTAGGCGCGACAAGGCGTCTCCAAGTGCTTCATAATCCACTGCCGGATGTATATTAAGGGGAGCTTGTGCAGGAATATCTATTTCAGTCTCATCAGATGGGGCAACTTCCGACAGTTCTAGAATATTCTCAGCTTCGCTTTGCGTTTCAATCTCTGGCTCAGGCTCTTCAACAACTGTAAATGGAACAACTTTTTCATCCTCAACAGGTTTGAACTTTATTGGTCTTGAAGCAGGCTTGGCTTTTTGAATGCGCTCAGGGATCAGAACAGTTTCCTTCACTTTTTTATCTTGTGAAGCCCTTTGCAGAGATTGCCCTAACGCAATCACACTATTGGAACCTTTAACGCGGATGAGTTTTTGCACATCTTTGATCGGATGTTTTTCATCATGCAAAAGGATTTTAATACCTCTGAGAAACTCAATATCCTCGGGCCGATAAAACCGACGACCGCCGCCCCGCTTGATAGGTTTTATGTCAGAAAATTTAGATTCCCAAAATCTCAAGACATGGGGCTGTAGGCCAAGTTCATCGCCCGCTTCACTGATTGTTCGAAATGCTCTTGTGGTCTTTGCCTGCATATTGGGTTCTGATTCTAGTAATTACGAATCAGACTATATCATCTTTTTACCGTCAATGACGAATCCACTCGATCACGTAGAATTTGAGATGGTTTAAAAACAAGCACTCGTCGGGATGTGATAGGAACTTCTTTGCCCGTTTTCGGGTTTCGGCCCATTCTTTCTTTCTTATCCCTTAGCGAAAATGTTCCAAATCCAGCCAGCTTTACGGTTTCTCCTTTGAGTAAGGCAGATTCGATGTGGTTTATAACAGATTCCACCAACTCAGAGCTTTCTGATCGGGATAGACCTATTTCTCTATAAACTGCTTCCGCAAGATCAGCGCGTGTAACTGTTCCGGTGCTCATTACTCTTCCCCGTTCTCTCATACCTATAAAGCAAACCTTGATAGGCTGAGGCAAGACAAATCGTAAAAAACTGTTGAAAAACAGCACGTTTACTCATCTTCTGCGAGAATATCAGCCTTTCCAGCGTATTCGTTATTCAATTCTATTATTAAAAAACGTGACTTGTTCCAAAATAACACTAACATTCTGCCAAATAATATAAAAATTATAAAATAGGGGAACACTATGCGAAATTTACTAATTTCGGCTGCCATCATAGCTTTTGGTGCAGCGTCATGCCAGCCTCAATCAACTGCAACTGACCCTACTAAAATGGTTGCGAAAGTCACAGCAGAACAAATATTAGAAGCCTCCCCGTCGTCATGGTTGACGCATGGTGGTGATTATAAAGAACAACGACATTCAAAACTTGCTGCCGTAAATACGGAGACGATCAAGGACTTAGGTCTCGAGTGGTCCTATGATCTAGGTACAAGTCGCGGCATTGAAGCAACGCCGATTGTCCATGGCGGTATGATGTATGTGACCTCAACTTGGAACATCGTTCATGCTCTTGATGCTCGTACTGGCCAAAAAATATGGAGTTTTGATCCCGAGGTTGACAAAGAACAAGCCGCCTATGCTTGTTGTGACGTTGTCAATCGCGGGGTGGCAATTTGGGGCGATAAAATATTTACAGCTACAATTGATGGCCGGCTCATTGCTATGAATGCGAAAACAGGAAAGGTAGCCTGGGATGTTCTGACAATCGATAAGTCTAAACCTTACACAATCACTGGCGCGCCGCGTGTTGTGAACGGAAAAGTTATCATTGGAAATGGTGGCGCCGAATTGGGCGTAAGAGGCTACATAGGCGCGTTTGATGCTGACACAGGTGATCAAATTTGGCGGTTTTATACAGTTCCAGGCAATCCCGCTAACGGCTTTGAAGACGACACGATGAAAATGGCAGCAGAAACCTGGAACGGAGAATGGTGGGCCGCAGGAGGCGGTGGAACCGCATGGGATTCAATGGCTTATGATCCTGATCTAGACCTGCTTTACTTTGGCGTCGGTAATGGGTCCCCGTGGAACCAATCTATCCGCAGTCCGGGCGGCGGAGATAACTTATTCCTCTCCTCTATCGTCGCCGTCAGACCTGATACGGGCGAATATGTCTGGCATTATCAAACAACTCCCGGTGAGACATGGGATTATACAGCAACACAGCATATGATTTTAGCCGATATGGAGATTGAAGGCGAAACTCGCAAAGTCATAATGCAAGCGCCTAAAAATGGCTTCTTCTATGTTATTGACCGCGAAACGGGCGAGTTCATCTCTGCCAATAATTTTGTTCCCGTAAATTGGGCCACACATATTGACCCTGAAACAGGAAGACCCGTTGAAGTCGAAGGCGCTCGGTATTCCGGCAAAGAGCCTTATTTACAATTACCCGGACCGCTTGGGGCACATAATTGGCACCCCATGTCATATAGCCCTGACTCAGGCTTGGTTTATATTCCGGCGCAAGAAGCGCCTTGGGTATATGGCGATATCCCGACGGGTTATGAATATAAAGAAGGCCTCTGGAATACAGGTACTGAGTTTTCTTTTGGTATGCTTCCAACAGATAAGGCCACATTTAAAGCTTTAAAATCATTGCTTAAAGGCAGATTGCTCGCTTGGGATCCCGTAGAACAAAAGCAAGCTTGGAGTTTTGAACATAACGGTCCGTGGAATGGCGGTATTTTATCGACAGCGGGCAATCTTGTCTTTCAAGGCACTAACGATGCCCATTTCGCAGCTTATGATGCCAGAACGGGCGAGCAGAAATGGAAATATTTCACACAAACGGGTATAGGCGCAGCCCCTGTGTCTTTTGAAATTGATGGCGAGCAGTATGTTACAGTTGCATCCGGATGGGGCGGTGCCTTCGTTCTTGGTTTTGGCGGCGTCCTCCCATCTGGCAGCGTCGCCAATGTAGGACGGGTTCTAACCTTCAAACTCGGGGCTGATGGTAAGTTACCTGACATGGAAGAAAGTGCTGAGATCGAATATGAGCTACCAAGATTAGAAGCCAGTATGAGTGAAGACGTTATTAAACAAGGTGCTCTTGGATATGCCCGCATGTGCGGCGTTTGTCATGGAGACCAGGCCTATTCATCAGGCCTAGTTCCGCAATTACGGTTCTCTGCGATCACAAAAGACGCCCAAGCTTGGAAAGAAGTCGTTCTCGAAGGCTTATTAGCTGAAAATGGCATGCCTAATTTTGCAGATAGGACAGACGCTGAAACTGCTGAAGCCATTCGAGCTTACGTAATATCTGAAGCTAATAGTGACCGTGGAAAAGCGTTTTATGACGAGGTGTCACTACCGAACTCATTAAAATCGGAATAAGGAAGCGCCCCACGTAAATCCACCACCAAAGGCCTCAAGCATCACAAGATCGCCGCGTTTTATGCGGCCATCTTTGACTGCACTATCTAACGCCAACGGAACCGATGCCGCCGATGTATTGGCGTGATGTTCAACAGTTGAGATCACCTGTTCAGGATCTAATTTCAATCGTTTCGCGACACCATTGAGGATACGTTGATTGGCTTGATGTGGAACAAACCAATCAATATCTGAAATAGGAACACCCGCCTTTTGCGCACATTCTTTCATTGCCGCAGAAATATCTTTGACGGCATATTTAAAAACCTGATTACCAACCATTCGCAAATGCCCAACTGTCTGCGTTCGAGATGGTCCGCCATCTACATAAAGTAACTTACAATGTGCTCCATCTGAGCGAACAAAGCTATTCAGGATACCTCTTTCAGAATTTTCTTCGGCAGACATTACAACCGCGCCAGCCCCGTCGCCGAACAAAACACACGTTGTTCGGTCTTCCCAATCCAGAATTCGGGAAAAAGTTTCGGCTCCAATCAGCAATGCGTTCTTGGCCGTGCCGGTACGCAAAAGAGAGTCGACTACATTTATGCCGTAAATAAAACCGCTACACACGGCCTGTAAATCAAAAGCAGACCCACGATGAATTCCTAGACCTTCCTGAATAATAGTGGCGGTTGAGGGAAATGTGTAATCAGGCGTCGCTGTCGCAACAACAATCAGATCAATGTCTTGCGCCTCCATGCCTGCATGTTTCATCGCCGCCTTAGCAGCTGCAAGACCTAAGTCTGAGGTGAATTCTCCTTCCGCCGCTATATGGCGCTGTCCTATACCTGTTCGTTCTCTGATCCATTCATCAGATGTGTCTACCCTTTCGGATAACTCTGCATTCGTCAAAATGCGTTTGGGTAGATAGCTACCAACACCCTTAATAACTGATCTAATCACGCAATAAATCCAATATTATCGTCTTCGTGATGAAGGGCATCGAGTGCGAGGTCTATTTCTTCTAAAAATGAACTTTCAGCCAAACCCGTCGCAACATTGAGTGCGTTCGCAAACCCAACATGATCCGTCCCGCCATGACTTTTTACAACAACGCCTTTAAGCCCCAACAAGACCGCACCATTCACATTACGAGGATCGATTTGTCTTTTTAGTTTACGCAAGGCCACGCTATTGAGCATGGCGGTGAATTTAGACCAAGCTCCACTTTTCAGAGCCGAGCTAAAATAAGTTCCAATTAACTTAGCCGTGCCTTCTGCTGTTTTTAAGGCGACATTTCCTGTGAATCCGTCAGTGATAAAAACATCAGCGCCGCCCGTGGAAATATCATTTCCTTCTACATATCCGACATAATTCAATCCAAGTTCACTTTGAGAGAGACGTTCATGTGCAGACTTTACAGTATCATTACCTTTGCCTTCTTCTGACCCAACATTAATCAACCCTATGCGAGGCTTTTCAACTTTATACAGAGCGCGATAATAAGCTTCTCCCAGCACAGCAAATTCAGTTAGCTGGGCGGCGTCACAATCAATATTAGCCCCGACATCCAAGACAACACCCATGCTACCATTAATGCTAGGCCAAAGCGCGGCTAAGGGCGGACGCTGAACACCTTGTTTATTGCGTAATCGTATTTTTGATATCGCCATCAGAGCGCCAGTATTGCCCGCAGATAAAGCCACATTAGCTTCGCCATTCTTAACTGCTTCAATTGTATTCCACATTGATGACCCTTTACCCTTACGTAGGGCTTGAGAGGGTTTTTCATCCATTGATATTTCTATATCCGTATGACGAATTTCTGAACGTTCAGCGCAATGTTTGTTTTTTTTAAGCAGCGTCGTCAGCCTTGCCTCATCTCCATGTAATAGAAATCGCGCACGGCGATTTTTTCCCTCATGTTTGAGAAAATATTCAATCCCTTTGATAACAATATCAGGGGCATTATCGCCTCCCATTGCATCAATAGACAATATCAGTCCATCAAGCATAATATCCTTAGATTCTGTTTGTGCTGGCTATAAGGCAAGCAAATGCCGGTGGCGAGCTTTATTTCGGGAAGGAAAAATTAGCCATAGCTATTTCACCAAGTGTTTTCGTCGATAAGTGTTCTGAAAATTGAGTAATGTAAGTTTCCATACTTTTACGTGTATCAGGCATTGCATTTTCCAATAATCCGTCTGCAAAAATACTTCCTAAATCAGATTTTTGCTCTAAGGCCTCCACATAACTTTTCACGCGTGTGAAGAATAATTGCATCATGGGTTTAATACGGCGCTTAATCCCGGCATCAGATATCCCCTCTTCTCGCATAGCAATTTCAAAATCGTCTCGCATCACATCATATATAGCTTGTGATAATAATTGTCCTTGTGAACCATGCTTATTCAAGGCTTTAAGAACAACAGAAATATGCAGCGTTAAAAAATCGATGCGACCATCATAATTATCAGCAACCTGTTGATCACCGTAAAACCTTGGCAGCCTTGATTGCTTCATCAGCGCTGCATAAATTTTCTGCGCATCTTCTAATGCTAAATTATTCTTTCCGAATAATCGCCTCATTAAACCCGTCATTTCGGCTCCATTAAATTTACATAAGGGGTATTGCCAGCCCCTATGGCTTTCGCTAGGCATAGCGCAGAATTCAACAAACCAAAGTGTTTTATGTCTCGCATATTTGTGAAAACTGTCGCAGTTCTATCTATTGCTATTATATCTACGGCCTGTAACCCAATTCTTCGTACGCATGGTTATGTACCAACTGCAAATAACAAACCCCAAGAAGTCAATCCTGATACTGATACAAAAGCTACAGTGTTAGCCAGATTGGGCAATCCATCTGTGAAATCAACATTTGATGAAGATATAGTTGAGGATACTTGGTTTTACATGAATGCAGTTCGTCAACGTTACGCTTATTTGCGTCCTCAAGTCGAAGACAGAAATATTACTGCAATCACTTTCAATGAAGATGGTCAAGTCACGAAAGTTGCTGAATATGGCATAGAAGATGGACGTTATGTCAATTATGTCGATAGAAAAACACCAACTCGCGGCCGAGAGCTCTCTGCCCTGGAACAAATATTTGGAACTATCGGACGTCTCCCAACAGAACAGCTGGGAGGTCAGCAAAACATACCCGGGGGGGGAGGAGGACCAGGAGGTCGTTAGTTACGACATTAGGTTCTTCTTACAGAAACCCGAGACAAGGCCCATGTCTTCTCTCGGGTTTTTTATTAAAAATGTTTGTGTCCAGTTTTAGCAAATTTCATAATACGGCCTTCAAACATCATACTAACACCCTCGCCGCTTTGAACGGTTCCGATTTTTGTTACGCTCAGACTTAGTTTTTTTGACGCATCTTGGATCTTTGAACGGCTAGACGGTTGCGCCGTGAAAACAACTTCATAGTCATCCCCTGCCGTCACTAGAGATTTAAACGTCCCGTCTTTATCACCTTGTCCTGCCAACCATAATTTCGCCGGAGGTGATAAAGGCACCATACTTCTATCGATGACTATTTTAGTACTGCTAGCAACGGAGATGTGAGCTATATCAGCCATGAGGCCATCAGAAACATCCACACTCGCTGTTGCAAATTGCCGTAAAAGCTTACGAAAAATAAGGCGGGGCTCTGGACGATAATAGGCCTCTTCGAAATGCAATAACCCATCATGGGAAGGCGCAGGATCAAGTTGGCGCCCTAAAACAGATTGAAGACCTAGATAGGCATCACCAATCGTTCCAGTTACCCAAACATCATCGCCAACTTTGGCACCGCTACGTGTAACCATTTCACCCTTAGGGACTTCGCCTATCAGAGTTGCCGTGACGACCATAGGACCGTCTGTGGAGACGGTGTCTCCGCCTAAAAGTTTAAAATTATAAACATCCTGCACATCACTAAGACCTTTGGCAAAGCCCCCATAATAAACTTTATCTACGTCTGTCGGCCAGGCAATTGAAAGCATATACCCAATGGGTCTTGCCCCTTTGGCCGCCAAATCAGAGACGTTCACCCGTAAAAGCTTTTCCGCTGTATCACCGCCATAATGACCTTTGGGAAAGTGGACACCTTCAACCATAGTATCTTTGGTCAGAACAAGGTCTTTACCAAGAGACGGCGTTAAAAGAGCTGCGTCATCTATGAGGCCAAGGCCTTGTGGACCAGCGAGAGGCGCAAGGTGCGTCGCAATAAAATCAAATTCATCCATGCCCTACTAAACCGAACTCCGCTTTCCGGACCTCCTTGGCCATTTTATCCAAAGCTCCATTGACAAAGCCAGGTTCTTTACCTTCGAAAAAGTCAGACGCGATAGACACATATTGGTCAATAATAACAAGGGCGGGCACATCAGGACGGCGCTGAATTTCATAACCCGCTGCACGTAAAATCGCGCGCAAGGTCAGATCAATACGCCTTAAAGACCATTTTTCGGAGAGTTTGTCAGAAATGCTCTTATCAATATCGTCTTGATACTTCACAACGCCCTCGACAATGTCTTGAAAGAACTCTTCATCAACACTCGGAATGTCATTTTCATCTTCTTGGCCAAAGCGATGTTCAATAAATTGCTTTATCACTGTTCCTGTAAGGACATCACTCATATCAAGTTGATAAAGGGCTTGAACCGCCGCGGTACGGGCCGCCCGACGGAGCTTAGCATGAGGCCCTTTGGACACTATTTTTTACTCGTCTTTTTAGACGGCTTGTTTGAGCCTAATTCAGATCGAATTTTAATCATTTTCAAAGTAGCATTTGCCGCAAATCCGCCCTTATCTTTTTTATCTTTTTTCGCCCTCGCCCAAGCTTGATCCTCATTTTCAACAGTAATAATACCATTACCAATAGCGAGCTGTTGATTAACCGCAAGATCCATAATTGCGCGCGCGCTCTCTTGGCAGACATAGTCATAATGAGTTGTCTCGCCGCGTATAACGCAACCAAGGGCGACATAACCATCAAAGCCAGACTTAGCCGCTTCTGCCATCGAAATAACATGCGGAATTTCTAACGCGCCCGGCACTACGACCTTGGTGATATCAGCTTTGACCGCTTGAAGAACATCCAAGGCCCCTTGCAGTAAAGCATCAGAAATCGCCGTATAATACCGCGCTTCAATGACTAAAATTTTCATTATTTTGATCCGCTTATCAGAGGCGTAATACCGACAAGCTCAAGATCGTACGCTTCTAGTCCAATAAGTTTCGGCATTGTATTTGTAATCAGGCGCATTTTTTGAACGCCCTGATCGACAAGAATTTGAGCGCCGACACCATATTCACGGATATTTTGTTCCTTACGGTCCACAAAGCTTTTATGCGCGCCAAGGCGCTCGAGAAGGGTATCAATCGACCCTTCACGAATAAGCACTAAAACAGAATGCCCATCATGGCTCGCGAGCTGTTTCATCGCGTCCCAAATCAAGCCAGAGCGCGGGCTTTCTTCATACAGAATATCCCCTGCAAAATCTATTTTATGAACCCGTACCAAGCTCTCTTGTCCCGCCTTAGATTTACCTTTGGACAAGGCCACATGTTCCTTGCCATCAAGGAAATTACGGTAAACATGGATTTTGAAATCATCACCATTTTGAGATGTAAAATCAGAAGACGCGACATGTTTGACGAAATGGTCCTTCTTCATGCGGTAGGCAACTAAGTCTTCAATCGTTCCGATTTTAAGGCCATGGAACTGCGCAAATTTTACGAGATCATCAAGACGCGCCATGGTCCCATCATCATTCATAATTTCGCAAATAACCGCCGAGGGGTTCAGTCCCGCCATACGGGAAATATCAACAGAGGCTTCGGTATGACCCGTCCGAACTAAAACACCGCCATCTTTTGCAATAATCGGGAACATATGACCGGGAGAGACAATATCATCTTGGCGTGAGTCCGGGTCAATCGCTGTTTGAATCGTATGCGAACGATCTCCTGCGCTAATCCCTGTCGTGACGCCTTCGCGGGCCTCAATAGACTGCGTAAACGCCGTTTCAAAACGTGAGCGGTTATCAGCCGACATGTTTGTCAGGCCAAGTACATCAGCTTTGGCCTGTTCTATGGCGAGGCAAATCAGCCCCCGTCCAAATTTAGCCATGAAGTTAATGGCGTCTGGCGTCGCAAATTGCGCGGGAATAATAAGATCTCCTTCATTTTCGCGGTCTTCAGCATCGACAAGGATATACATGCGGCCATTTCTGGCATCATCAATAATTTCTTCGGGCGTCGCTAGGTTATACACGTCTTCAAATGTCGCTTCGTTTAATTTTGATTTGGCCATATTAGGCTTTCATATGCTCTAAGTACCGCGCCACATAGCGCGCTATCACATCAATTTCCAGATTTACTTTGCTGCCAATCTGTAATTTCCCCAATGTGGTGACTTGCCACGTATGGGGGATGATATTGACTTCAAAGACATGGCCCTGAACCTCATTGACAGTCAAAGACACACCATCAATCGTGATAGATCCCTTAGGGGCAATCCCAAAGGTCATCTCAGCGGGCGCTTCAAAGCGCAACTTGTGTGATCCCGCAATTTCTTCAAGCGCTACCAATGTGCCGACGCCGTCCACATGGCCCGTCACCATATGACCGCCCATTTCATCTTTGCCTGTGAGAGCGCGTTCGAGGTTGATGCGAGTCCCCTGCTCCCAATCGCCCATCGTTGTCTTGGACAAGCTTTCATCTGAAACTTCAACAGCGAACCAATCAGCGCCTTTTTCTATGACGGTCATACAGGCGCCAGAGTGTGAAATAGACGCGCCAATATCAATACCTGCCGTATCATAGCTACAGCGCACATCCATACGGGTATCCCCCCACTCGCCGCCAGTTCCTCGGGTGACGGATTTAATGACACCAATATCTGTGATTATGCCCGTGAACATCTCTCATATCTTTCATATATATCATCGCCAAGTTCGCGCAGATCTATGCGGTCAAAGCGCTTGGCGAGATTGAGTTCTTCTAACCCCAAATCACCAATAGCCCCACGGCCATCTCCGCCTAATATAAGAGGCGCGCGAAACCATTCAATAACATCTATCGCGTCAAGACGTAGAAAACTGGCAGCGAGTGTTCCTCCGCCCTCTACCAAGAGCGTTGAGACCCCGTTCTCTTTTAAAATTTTCATCGCTACGGTTAAATCAACGCCAAGACTAATCGGGACTTTGATTAACCGAACACCAAGCTCTTTGAGCGCGTCGGCCACCTTTCCTGTGGTGACCTCACTAAATACCCACACAGGTGTATGTTTCGCCGTCAGGGCCAGATTAGACTTAGGTGATAAGCGCAGCTTTGTATCAAATACCACCCGTATTGGATCTGGCTCACCGCTAATACGCGTTGTGAGCTGTGGATTATCAAGAACTGCCGTATTTGCCCCGACCGCTATCGCGTCATGACGCGCCCTTAGCTTTCGGCCTTCAAGTCTGGAGGCTTCACCCGTAATCCATTCTGACATGCCATTAGCAAGCGCGATTTTACCATCGAGTGACGTGGCGAGCTTTAATGTAACCTGAGGACGCGGCAATCCTACTCTTCTTCCTTATTGCCAGTATCCAGCATTTCTTCTTCGATGAAGGTTTCAAAATCAGCCGTGGCCCTGAAATCTTTATAGACAGAGGCATAACGCACATAGGCTACCTTATCGAGGCCTGCGAGCCCCTCCATGACCAATTCCCCAATTTGATCAGACGTAATATCCGAATTACCGGAGCTCTCCAGTTGACGCACGACGCCACTAATCATTTGTTCAATCCGTTCAGGATCTACGGGCCGCTTTTGCATCGCAATCATCACAGAGCGCGCCATCTTATCGCGATCAAAAGGCGTGCGGCGTCCTGTTTTCTTGATAACTGTCAGCTCGCGAAGCTGAACCCGCTCAAATGTTGTAAAGCGGCCGCCACAATTGGCACAAAGACGCCGACGACGCACAGCCGTATTATCCTCAGCCTGACGGCTATCTTTAACCTGTGTGTCTTCAGAACTACAAAACGGACAACGCATAACATAAGCTAACTAGCACGTTACCCGCCAAGCGCAAATGGGTTTGAGGCAATTAGAATTAAAGGTAATTTTCAACATCCGCTTTGAAGACAAAAGCAGATGTTAGCTGAGGGTCTTAAAAGCCCAACTGTTTAAAAACTCTTGGATTATTTTGGTCACTTGGTTCTTTGAGGGGGCCGTCATTATCGGTCACGGCTTTTGTGCCGTTATTTTTCTGTTTCTGTGTTTAAGCAGGGCGCATAGTCGGTCTGTTGAGTGTTTGGGCATATCGGGTGAGCTTTGGTAAGTTTTGAACGGTTGCCGCGAGAAGGAACTCATCATGTGCACCAGTAGGTCCGCGCAGTCTAAGACGTCGGAAGCCAAGTACAGCATTTGTGATGAGCGAAAGCCATTTCGACCTTCTTCCTGTCGTGTTTTGACTGTTCGTACTCGGGTGGTTCTCTGAAACGTCGGACTTCATCGTATACATTTTCATAGATTGAAAGACCAAATTCATAGATTGAAAGACCAAACTAGGTCGCTAATCATGCATTATCTTTGCATAAGAGGTCACACGCCCATACAAAAACAATCAACAATGACCAGCATTGCCAAGAACCCTAACGATTTTGGCTCTAAGTACAAATCCTAGGAGACAGATATTTTGGATGAAAATTATAGATATCAACGCTAATATTGCTGCCAGTCATTGAGCAATTACGAGAGCGCGGTTTTAGAGCAAGGCCTCTACTGGATAACTTATCTATTGATCCAAAACCATTAGATGATGTGAATGAAACTGTAAACCTCAATCAATATATAGCTCTATTTCACATTTTGGTATCGAAGCAGGCAAAAAAATAACTGCAAATAGCTTAGGTATCTTAGGGTTTCTCTTCGATTGCGCCCCCACATTGGAAGATGCCTTGATTGGACTTTCAAAATTGTTAGGCGCGCTTCAGGAAGGCATTTATTTGACAAAAAAGCCTTAGAGCTAGTAACGCCCAATATAAGCAATAAGCTCTACCCAATTATCCCGTCTCATTTGAGCGAAATATTAACAAGCAAAAACACCCAATCCTCTGTGTCAGAACAAGAAACAGTCATTATTAACACCCCAAATGTTGGAAAATGGAGCCACGCTTTCGAAACTTGCGCAAAAACTCAACATATCTGATTCAACATTGGCGCGGCGATTGAAAAAAGAAAACACAAGTTTCAACGAAATACTGACTGCTAAGCGTATCGGACTTGCAAAACATTAATTACCATGAGTAAAGCTATGAAATTAAATGATCCAAAATTATTGTGCACAAAGGCCTATATTAATGGCGCATGGAAACAGAGCCTTTCCGGCGGGCACTTTGATGTGCTTAATCCCGCAAATGGGCAGACCATAGCCAAGGTTGAAAAATGCGGTCAGGCCGAAACGGCCGAGGCTATTAAAGTTGCAGAACAAGCTTTTGCGAGCTGGAGAGCCACGGGAGCCAAAGAGCGCTCCGCACTACTCATGAAATGGCACGATCTCATTGTCGCAAACATAGATGATTTGGCCATGATTTTAACTACAGAAATGGGCAAGCCTCTGGCTGAATCGCGCGGCGAAATTGCTTATGGCGCAAATTACGTCAAATGGTTTGCCGAAGAAGCCAAGCGTATTTACGGCGACACGATCCCCTCACCTGCGCCTGATAAGCGCGTTGTTGTCATCAAGCAGCCTATTGGCGTTGTGGCTTGTATTACGCCGTGTAACTTCCCTAATGCTATGCTTTCACGCAAAATAGCTCCGGCATTGGCCGCAGGCAACACAGTCGTTTGTAAACCCGCCAATGAAACCCCGCTCTCAGCCCTAGCGCTAGGTGAGCTGGCAACCCGCGCAGGCATCCCCGCAGGCGTTATCAATATTCTTTGCGGTATAACCTCGGAAATTGGCGCAGAAATTACGTCAAACCCGGCGGTGCGAAAGCTCTCCTTTACGGGCTCAACAGGCGTGGGCAAAACGCTAACAGCCGCGTGCGCGCAAACAATGAAACGCACCTCTATGGAGCTGGGCGGGAACGCGCCTTATATCGTCTTTGACGATGCAGACCTTGATGAAGCCATGAGCGGCGTCATGGCCTGTAAGTTCCGCAACGCTGGCCAAACTTGCGTGTGTGCCAACCGTATATTTGTGCAATCAGGGTTTTATGATGCTTTCATGAAGCGTTTTAAAGAGACCACGCAGGCTCTAAAAATCGGGGATGGCCGCGAGGACGGCGTTGAAATTGGCCCGCTTGTCAATGCGCGCGCCGCCGCAGATGTTCGCGATATTATTACTGATGCCGTTGCTAAAGGTGCAAAGCTCGTAACAGGCGGTACGGACGCCATTGAAGCCGGTGAGAACTTTATTGCGCCGACAATCTTGGCTGATGTCACAACGAAGATGCGCGTCTTTAATGACGAGATTTTTGGCCCCGTTGCGCCCGTTTTCAAATTTGATACAGAAGACGAAGTTATAGCGCTTGCCAATGACACGCCTTTCGGGCTCGCGGCTTACTTCTATGCTCGCGACATTGGCCGCGTCTGGCGCGTAAGCGAGAAACTTGAATATGGGATGGTCGGCATCAACACTGGCGCGATTTCAAATGAAATGGCGCCTTTTGGCGGCGTCAAAGAGTCAGGTCAGGGCCGCGAAGGCTCCAAATACGGCCTTGACGATTATATGGAAATTAAATCACTCACAATGGGAGGCATCTAATCATGACACAAGCAAACACAAATGCTGCATGGCAAGCCCTCCCCGCGCTAAACATATCAGAAGCCCTCATTGACGAAGGCATGGATATATTAGAAGAGTGCTTCAAATCCGTTACAAAATAGAGCTTACTAATGTCGTCTCAATCTGTCTTAATTATTGGCGCTAGTCATGCTGGCGCGCAATGCGCTGTAAGTCTGCGTCAAGGCGGCTTTGAGGGAGCAATAACGCTCATAGGTGATGAGACGCAAACGCCATATCATCACCCGCCCCTCTCTAAAGATTTCCTCTCTGGCTCTAAGGCGATAGAGGACATTCTTTTGCGGCCCGCAAGGGTCTATGAAGACGCCAACATCACTTTAAAGCTTGGCACGCGTATCGCTAAAATCGACCGTGGCCAAAAGAGAGTTGTCACTGATAAAGGCGAAACCCTACCTTATGACAAGCTGATCTTAGCGACGGGCGCGCGGGTGCGTAAGCTTCCTATAGCTGGGGCTGAGAGCGAGCGTGTGTTTTATCTGCGCGATGCGGCCGATGTGCTTAAAATCCAAGCCGCGCTGCCCAAAGCTAAGCGCGCCGTAATTATTGGAGGCGGATATATAGGGCTGGAAACAGCCGCTTCGCTTCGTAAATTGGGTTTTGAAGTCACAGTGCTCGAAGCTATGCAGCGCATTTTGCAGCGCGTGACCGCGCCGGTTATGTCGAACTTTTACCGCCGCATTCACACTGAGGAAGGCATCACTATCGCTGAAGACGAGATGGCGAGCAGCATTACCGAAGCGCCTGAGCAGCTTACCGTGAATACCAAGTCTGGGGCGCAATATAGCGCTGATATGGTTATCATTGGTATTGGCGTCATCCCGAACACAGAGCTTGCCGAGCAAGCAGGACTTGAGGTTGGAAATGGCATAGTCGTCAATGAGTACTGCCAGACGCTAGATGAAAACATCTACGCCATTGGCGATGTCACTTGGCACCATAACTCAATCTATGACACACATCTACGCCTCGAGAGCGTCCCCAATGCGACCGAGCAGGCTAAGACGGCCGCCCTCCACATTAATGGCACCGAGAAGCCTTATAAGAGCCTGCCGTGGTTCTGGTCGGATCAATTTGATCTTAAGCTACAGATTGCGGGTCTATCTACAGGCTATGATGACATCATCATTCGCGGCGATAATGAAACCTCCCGCAGCTTTGCGGCCTTTTACTTTAAGGGCGATCAGTTCATCGCTGTGGACGCCGTCAATGACCCCCGCGCCTTTATGTTCTCCAAAATGGCCCTGACCAAAGGTCAAAACCTTGATAAAACGAAATTAGCTAGCCTTGATAATGATTTAAAGTCTACGGTTCTGACCTAGCTAAGCTAATTCAAAACACATTCGTTTAAATAATCGCTCTAGGCTCGGCTATGCATTTAGCGGGGCTTTTTGTTTGGCCTGCCAGCTTCCCTTATTAAGCAAAAAATAAGGTGGATCATATAGCCCGCCTTTCAAAGTAAAAGCAGAACCGAGATGATCCAATCCCCATACCCTAATAAAATGCCTGTATCCCTGTCTGCGCACGGCCTAAAATGAGCGCGTGGATATCGTGGGTGCCTTCATAGGTATTGACGGTCTCTAGGTTCATGGCATGGCGTATGACGTGATATTCGCCGCTAATCCCGTTACCGCCGTGAATATCTCGGGAGGTGCGGGCTATATCGAGGGCTTTGCCGCAATTATTACGCTTCATCAGCGAGATCGATTCAGGGGCCCATGCGCCCTCATCTAAGGCCCGTCCGAGGGCTAAAGCGCCTTGCAATCCTAGGCTTATTTAGTTTGCATATCGGCGAGTTTTTTCTGTTTCTGTGTTTAAGCAGGGCGCATAGTCGGTCTGTTTGAGTGTTTGGGTATATCTGGTGAGCTTTGGTAAGTTTTGACCGGTTGTCGCTAGAAGGAACTCATCATGTTCACCTCTAGATCTGCGCAGTCTAAGACGTTGGAAGCCAAGTACGCGTTTGCGATGAGCGAAGGCCATTTCGACCTTCTTCCCGGCCGCGATGATATTGATCTAAGCGCTTTTGAGTATGATAGCTTCAATGACCTCATGAGCAAAATGGCGCTGTCTTTATCTTCATTGATGAAAACACAAGTGTTGAGCTAAGACCTAGATGCCGGCGACTTTATTCTCTAAGTCGGACGATATTCCAAAAAACTATACCCTCCCTGATTTGATTGGGGAGGGTATTTCTTTTTCAGCCCATTCGTTTGTTTTGGGTATTGCGACGCTTGAGATTATTGAAAGGTTTTTTACGGAATGATCCGCTGAGGGCTTTGTTAAATTGTTAAATAGTTAAATAGATATCCATACCATCATAGGCGACGAGGACATTCCCGAAAAGTTCTGATGATAGTGTATCATAATCCATATCTATATGTAAGTTAGTCAAAATACCCTGTTTAGTCTTTGATCTGACAAGCCATGATAAAGCTTTGTCGCTATGGGCGTGTGTGGGGTGATCATTATACCTTAGTGTATCGACAATCCATGTATCGAGCCCATCAAGACGACTGAAACTGGAGTCAGGAATATCCCAGACATCAGGCGTATATGCCATTTTACCATCGAAAATGAAGCCTAAGGACGGTGTGGGACCATGACTAAGCTCTAAAACTTCAATTTTTAGAGCCCCTCCAGGCCCCTCAATTGTAATGAAATCCCCTCCACTCACTAAAGGCTGCAATTCCAAAATAGCCGGATGAACGCGCCCATCAGGCATTTCGAAGCAATATTCAAACCGTGAATGCATAAATTCTTTGGTATGGGTGTCCATATATGTCGAGATGCGTTTTCGCATGCGGTATGCAATAGCTCTTAAATCATCTATACCATGTGTCTGATCGGCATGATCATGCGTATAAAGAAGTGCGTCCAAGCGATTGATATTATTAGATAAAGCCTGCTCACGTAGATCTGGTGACGTATCAATTAAGACCGCTGTGCGTTCATGAACAGGCGGCTCGCTCTTCCCTTCCCAATATTCGACATAGAGCGAGCATCGCGTTCTCCTGTTTTTTGGGTTATTAGGATCGCAAACACCCCAATCTCCACCCACGCGCGGAACACCGCCGGATGATCCACAGCCTAAAATAATAGCTCGTAAAGTCATATCATTGCCATTTCTGGTCTTTTTGCCTTTTGGAACAAATTAAAAAAAGCATCAGTTGTACGTTGTGCGGTCTCTTCAAAACTCCAGTCTTTGACATCTGCAAGACCCTGACACACTTCTTTGACAAAAGCAGGCTCATTACGGCGACCACGATACGGTACAGGTGCAAGGTAAGGACAATCCGTTTCGAGCATAATACGATCATCTGGCATATGAGGTACTAAAGCTCTAACATCATGCGCATTTTTAAATGTTAAAATCCCAGAGACGGAAAAATAAAAACCTTGATCTGCGCCCCATTTCGCAAGCTCTAGCCCAGATGTGTAGCAATGCAGCTCAGCTTTAAAACTCCCCTCGTCTTTTAATGCCGATTTAAGTGTCGACATCATCAGCTCATCTGCTTCGCGAGTATGAATGATGAGAGGTAAGCCTGTTTCCCTTGCGGCAATAATATGGGCTTTGAAATTATGAATTTGAGCTTCTTCAGAACTATACCCGTAGTGAAAATCATAACCCGTTTCACCTATGCCAATGACTTTGGGGTGTTGTGCTAATTTAATAAGCTGATCCGCCGTAATATCTGGATTATCCTTAGCATCATGCGGGTGTGTACCCACAGAGGCCCACATATTCTCATAACGCTCCGCGACCGCTATGACATCATCATAATCTGAAACCTTGCAACAGATATTGAGCATTGTTCTAACATTATTATCTATGGCCCGTTTAATAACATCATCTATATCATCGGCGAACTTTTCGCCGTGTAAATTTACATGACTATCAACCAACATCAGCAACCCTTATGGCAGAGAGCATGTCTGACATTACCGTCTTTTTATCCATATTAATCGCAGCTTCAACCCGTTGCATTTCGCAGACCTTATCCCATAATTTTGTCCACGTTTCAGGGTTTTTCGCAACAGGTAAAGGTTTAAAGGCCCCTGTCCATTCGCCCGTTACGCTAAACACAGATTGGGCTTGTAAGACGTCCTGTAATGCTTCCCAAAAGAGAGTTCGTGAGGCGCTCGCAGTTTGAGCCGAAAGGCTGTTTGCAACCGTATGGTCAATTTTATGATTAGATCGATCTAAACTTTTCAAATAAGCCGATAGTGGCTTGAGAACATCTTCAGAGTTTTGAACCAACGCAATTGCCTTGCCTGGTCCTCCGCGTGAGAGTTTAACGGCGGCATCTATTATAACATCAGGTGCGTCAACTCGGCTCCGTAGCCACGGGGTAATTTCCTTTTCGCCGACTTCTCGGAGAGCGAGGTGCATACAGCGCGACCGGATCGTAGGTAGTAACCGCCCAGGCGAAGACGAAAGCAAAATGATTAAAGCTTTTTCTGGAGGTTCTTCAAGCATTTTTAAAATAGCGTTTTCAGAATTACGGTTCAAATCATCAGCGCTATCGATCAAACAGACTCTCCAGCTATCATCTTCGGCCGCCGTGCCTTGGAAAAACTTCCCCACATCTCGAACATCGCCAACGGGAATTTCAGTCCTCAGTTTTTTAAGTTTGAAATCATAAGGTCTTCGCAAAAGCATGAAATTCCCATGTCCTAAACTTGCAATACGCTGCGCAATTGCGTCTGACTGCGGAATGTTCATGCTATCGTCTAAAAGAGATTTTCCGCCTAAAATATGCCTAATCATACGATAGGCCAGCGTAGCTTTTCCTACTCCCGGGGTACCCGTAATAAGCCACGCGTGATGTAAACGTCCTGATGATTGAGCGGTAAGAAAGCGCTTTTCAGCCTCAGCATGACCTATGAGGTCATAAGTTTCCCGAGGGTGAGGACAACCCGGCGCACGGTCTGATTCCGGAAATTCTTCTATTTCCGTTTTACGCACGTCCGCCTAACTTGCCTGCCAATTCCGGATATTTTTGCGTAACGCCATAGAGTATGTGCGTATGGACACCGTCTCTTGAAGCTGCCGCATCAACTGTAAAAATACGCTCTGACTCTTCCGTAGCGATTTCCAAGAACGCCTCACGCAGAATATTGTGAAAGGCTATAGACTCGGAATCAAATCTGGAAAGCTCCTCGCCCCGTGTTTCAACACGTTTTTGGGCGAGTATAGGGTCAATATCGAAGAGAATGGTCAGATCAGGTCCGAAGCCATCCATAACGGCTCCATGTACTGCTCTTACCTTATCAGCGCCTAGACCTCGGGCATAGCCTTGATAGGCAAGGCTGGAGTCAGAAAATCGGTCACTAACCACCCAAACCCCGCGTTCAAGAGCAGGTTTGATAAGTTTTTCGACGTGATCAAGGCGCGCCGCATACATCAACAAAAGTTCTGTCATACCAGACCAACGATCTTTTGTGCCTTCTAAGACTAAATCCCGAATAGCTTCGGCGCCAAAAGTCCCGCCAGGCTCTCGTGTTAAGAGCGTTTCAATACCCGCCCCATTAAGCGCTTCGCATAACATTTTAGCTTGGGTCGTTTTGCCTGCACCTTCTCCGCCTTCAAAGGTTATAAATTTACCCATAGATGAACCATCTTGTGCCATTTAACTTATCCCCGAATTTTCTGTAATAAGATTGTCCAAGCTTTCGCGAACAACGATTTAGCCTTTATGTCTTCAGCCGCAAATAAAGCGATTTTTTTATCTTCGCGGCCTGGAACAGAAATAATCATATCGGCAATATGATCTCCAACAGCAATTGGCGCAACAGCAGGTTTTGACATCATGACAGATGAAATTTTGGCTCTATCTCCTCTAAAAATACCCGCTTGAACATTTTGATCAATACGAACCTTCACTTTCTCTGCGGCCCCCATATAAACATCAACATCACCTATCACATCACCACTCTTATAAAGCTGATAGATTTTAAACTGACTAAAGGCCGCGCTCATCAACCTCAAGCTCACATCGGCGCGGTCTGACTTACTCTCCAGGCCATTAATCACAACAATTCGGCGTTTTCCTGCACGCTCAGCAGACCCTACAAGACCATAACCTGATGCTTCAGTGCTACCTGTCTTCATGCCATCTGCGCCGGTAAACTTACCTAAAAGAGGGTTTCGATTTCCTTGTTTAATATCGTTCCACGTGAAAGATTTTTCGCCGTAAATTGAATAATATTCGGGGTAAGTTTTAATGGAGTGGCGTGCGAGTTGCGCTAAGTCAAACGCACTTATTTTGTGCTCAGGATGGGGCCACCCTGTTGAATTCCTAAAACTAGCAGATTCCAATCCAATAGCCTTGGCACGCGCTGTCATTTGGTCTGCGAATTCAGTTTCAGACCCTGCAAGTCCTTCTGCAACGACGATACAAGCATCATTGCCGGATTGAATAATAATGCCGCGTAAAAGATCTTCGACGCGAACAGAGGATTTGACCTTGAGAAACATTGTTGAGGAACCAGATTTAACGCCGCCGCGCCGCCAAGCTTCTTCACTGACTTGAAACTCCGTATCCGGCGTAACTGTTCCGTTTTTTAAAGCCTCAAAGACCATATCAGCTGTCATGATTTTGGTCATAGAGGCAGGCGGTATAGCGGCCCTTGCGCCTTTTTCATAAAGCACTTCTCCTGTCTCATAGTCCAGTATTACGGCATGAGGGGCTTTTGTTTGAAATCCGGCATTTTGTCCAAAAGCGGGAAGCGCTAAGGCTAAACCTAAAAAAGTTAAAACGGTACGGTACACATAAACCTCAGCATAGAATCAAAACAGGCACCCGAGGATGCCTGTCTTAAATGCCTGAGCTTTGTGGCGGGAACAAGCCCGACCAGAAAAAATCTTATTAAGGTCTGACTACACCGCGTATAATACGAGGAAATGTATCTGAATGCGAGTATCCCGCAACATGAATAGGGCCTTTAATCGTCAGGGTAACTTGACCATCATCCTGGCCGCCTTCAGGCGCTACGGGTTGCGGCGCGCTTGGAGCTATTGGGCTAGGGACAGGAGCTGAGACGCGCGGCGTCGGAGCTTGCGGCGTTGGTGCCGTATATGGTGCTGGAGCCTGAGCTTCATAAGATGGTTGTGAAGACTGAGGTTGTTGACGTAGCGGTTCATATTCCTGTGGGTTTGGCGTTACAGGACGCGGCGCTTCAACAGTTCTAGGCGCTTCCTCATATCGAGGCTGCGGGGCTGGTACGCCGCGTTTAGCCGCCATAGGATCAGCTGGACCTGCATATTGCACGCGAACTTTACCGAGGCCTTTGCCTTGCGTTCCCAATGCGGTCGCTGCCGCTTCGGAAAGATCAATGATACGGTCCCCAATAAAGGGTCCACGGTCATTTAAACGAACCATCAAGGTTCTGCCATTTTCAAGATTTGTCACGTGTAACATACTATTCAAAGGCAAAGTTTTATGGGCCGCGGTTAGATCATTTTTATCATATATTTCACCCGTTGCCGTAGGTTTTCCGTGAAACTTATCACCATACCAAGAGGCAATACCAACAACATTATAATCCGGCTGATGCTTTGGTGTGTAGGATTTACCCATGATGCTATAAGTTTTTCCAACTTTTTGATGCTTATAAAGGTCTGTATCTACTCGGCTTTGATCAAATGTTGATTGCGCAGGGCGTGAAACTTCACGCGGTATGGCAACTGGAGGAACAGAAACACGCGGTGCTGCTGGTCTAGTCGCTGTATAAGGCGTAGGTGACGTATGACGGGGCATATTTACAGATGCGTATTGTGCAGCGCCCTTCCCCACTTTATATGTGATTGGCGCGTTTTGCGCGACTTTGACAGTCTGGGTTGTTGAACACGCTGATGTGCCTAATGCCATTATACTGGCACCAACCGCTAGCATGACGTGTTTATAACTTGGCCTATTAAAGACTGACATATTTACTCACCTTATTTTTGGGCCTGATATATGCTACCGGGCCAACCCACTCTATTGCTGAAGATATGTGCCTCTAACGGGCACTATTCTCTTCATTGGATGTTAAGCTAAACGAACACCTTTAAATCCAAGTTAGGCAACAG